>JBEKYB010000200.1:0-4182 GCA_049511435.1 Nitrospirota bacterium
CCGAGAAGGTGCTTGCGTTCGTGGATAAACTGAGGCGTGAGTTTGACCTGCCGGTCGAGCTGGTGGATGAGCGGCTCACGACGGCCCTGGTGCAGAAGATGCTCATATCAGGCGACGTCTCCAGGAAAAGGCGCAGGGAAGTGGTGGACATGCTGGCCGCACAGGTCATACTACAGGGGTACCTTGACAGGAAGGCGAGGGAGAATAAGGAAGCGGAGGATAAGGGGGATGATTGATGGAGAGTAACAAGAATAAGCCGGCAAGGCTGTCGGCGAAGGATATCCCCGTGGAGGAGCGTCTCATCTTTGCCCTTGACGTCCCGACGGTGGAGGAGGCCAAAAACCTTGTGGAAGAGCTGGGCGACTCGGTCCGCTTTTATAAGCTGGGACTTGAAATCTTTATGGCGGGCGGGTATTACGAGCTTATCCGGTGGTTAAGAGACAGGGACAAAAAGGTCTTTGTAGACTTGAAGTTCTTCGATGTCCCCGAGACCGTCCGGTCCGCAGTAAGACAGCTCAAAGGCAGGGGGGTCTCGTTTGTTACCGTCCACGGGAACGAAAGCATCCTCAAGGCGGCGGTAGAAGAAAAAAACGACCTCGGGATACTCGCCGTCACGGTGCTGACAAGCCTTGATGAAAACGACATCAAAGACCTCGGTTTTAAGATAAAGAGCATAAAGTCCCTGGTGCTCTCCAGGGCGAAAAGGGCATTGGAGGCCGGCTGCGACGGGGTTATATCCTCCGGGCTGGAAGCCTCCGAGTTGAGGGAAAGCTTCGGTGGCCAGTTTATTATAATAACTCCGGGCATAAGACCTGTAAAAAATATTGACGACCAAAAGAGGACGGTCGATGTAGAGGAAGCGTTTAAAAACGGCGCGGATTATATCGTTGTCGGAAGGCCGATAAAGAAGGCCCCTGACCGTAAACTGGCCGCACAGGAAATCCAGCGCCGGATAGCCGCAGTGTTCGGCGGTACCGGTGGCGTTTCGGCCTGATTTCTCAATCAATATAAATATTTATCCCGTTACATGATTTAAATTGCCTAACCTCCCCGGCCCGTGTTATATTATTCCATTAAATTCATTGGTTTTACCCGGAGATAGCGTAATGAACATGGAGTTTGTGCCGAAATGGATAGCCTGGGAGGTCACCAGGCGCTGCAACCTAAGCTGCGTACACTGCCGCTCCGCCTCCACGATGAACTCGTTTGACACCGCGTTCGATACCGAAGAGGCGAAGAAGCTGATTGACGATATAGCCGCTTTTTCCCAGCCCGTCATAGTCTTGTCCGGCGGGGAACCGCTCCTCCGGGCCGACCTTTTTGATATAGCTGCCTATGGCTCGGACAAGGGCCTCAGGATGTGCATAGCGACAAACGGCTCACTCGTCACGGACGAGGTCTGCCTCAAGATGAAGGCGGCTAAAATTAGGATGGTCTCCATGAGCCTCGACGGCTCGAACGCCGGCACGCACGACAACTTCCGGAACCAAACGGGCGCGTTTGCGGGCGTTGAGCGTGCGGCTGCGCTGTTCAACAAGCACGGGATTGAGTTCCTGATAAACTCCAGCTTCACGAAGCGCAACCAGCGCGAGATACCCGATGTCATGAAGTTTGCCAAAGGCCTGGGCGCGAAGGCGTGGTATATGTTCATGATAGTGCCGACGGGCAGGGGCGAGGAGATAATGAACGAGCTTATCTCGAAGGAAGACTACGAAGACCTGCTCAAGTGGCATTACGAGATGGAGAAGAACGAGACCGAGATGCTCGTTCGCCCGACCTGCGCTCCCCACTACTACCGTATCGTGCCGCAGATGAACAAGCTGGCGGCCGAAGGAGACAAGCTCGAGCGCCGGACGCTGAAGTTCTCGACCGGAGGCGCGAAGGGTTGCCTCGCCGGGCAGGTAATCTGCCTCATCACCGCCGAAGGCGACGTGTTCCCGTGCAGCTACTTCCCGCACTCCGCAGGCAACGTGAAAAAGACGCCCTTCAAGGAGATTTGGGAGAAGTCCCAGCTCTTCGAGGAACTCCGGGACTTCAAAAAATACAAGGGCAAGTGCGGCGTCTGCGAGTACATCAATGTATGCGGCGGCTGCCGGGCCCGCGCCGACGCGGTCTACGGCGACTATTTGGAAGAGGAGCCGTTCTGCAGCTACGTCCCGGTGAGGATGCAGAAGGCGCAGAAAAAGGCCGGGAAAGAATAAGTTTTTAATCCAGCATAATTCTTAAAGGAGTTATATACAATTGACTACCGACAGATTCCTGAAGGCCTGCCGCAGCGAACCCGTTGACCGTACGCCCATCTGGTTGATGCGCCAGGCGGGCAGGTACATGCCGGAATACCGCTCCGTGCGCGCGAAGGTAAATTTCCTTGAGCTCTGCAAAAGCCCCGAGCTCTGCACCGAGGTGACCCTCCAGCCGGTGGATATCCTGGTCGTGGACGCCGCGATACTGTTCTCCGATATCCTGGTGCCGGTCGAGGCGATGGGTCTGAAACTCGATTTCAACCCCGCGCCCGTGTTCGAGAAGCCCGTCAGGACGAAGGCGGACATCGAATCGCTAAGGGTGATAGACCCGGAGGCGGACGTGCCCTACGTGCTCGATGCGGTGAGGATGATACTCCGGGAGCTTAACGGCCGCGTACCGCTGATAGGATTCTCCGGGGCGCCGTTCACACTGCTAAGCTACATGGTGGAAGGCGGCGGCAGCAGGAATTTCACCAGGCTGAAGTCCATGATGTGGGGCGAGCCAGCGCTCTACCGGAACCTGATGGAGAAGGTGACGGAGACTGTAATCCGCTACCTGAACGCGCAGATACACGCCGGGGCGCAGGCGGTACAGATATTCGATACCTGGGGAGGGATGCTCTCGCCCGCGGACTACCTAAACTACGCCCTGCCGTACACCAGGCGCGTGATAGAGGGGATTGAGAAGACCGAGATAACCGGGCCGGTGGAGTTCACCTCGAAGGCCGAGAGGCCGCCCGAGGGCGAGTTCAGGACGGTGCCGATAATAAACTTCGTGGGTGGCAGCCAGGGCATTATGCCGCTTGTCGCCCGGGCGGGCGGAGACGTTATCGGCGTAGACTGGCGGATAGACATCGCGGAGGCCAGGCGGCAGCTCGGTAAAGACAAGGCCGTCCAGGGAAACCTTGACCCCATCGCGCTCCTTGCACCTATCCCCGAGATTGACAGGATGGCCAAGGAGATAATAGCCGCAGCCGGGGATACCGGGCACATCTTCAACCTCGGGCACGGCATCATCCCCGAGACGCCTGTTGACAACGTGAAGGCCCTGGTGGAATCCGTGCACAGGCACGGCGAGTCGCACCGGGTAAAAATATAATTCTTGCTAATCCGGAGTGAGAGGTATGACTGACGGCGGAAAGACCGGCGTCCTCCTGATGACGATGGGGGATGCGCCAGATATCGAGAGCATCTTCCCGTACATGTTCAGGCTTTTCAGCGACCCGCTCATCCTGCGTGCGCCGGGCCCTATCCGCTATCCGCTCGCGTGGTATATCTCCCTCAAGAAACTCGCGTCCGTTAAGGAGAGGTACGAGGCGATCGGCGGCGGCTCTCCGATGAACTCCATCACCGATAAACAGGCGGAGATCCTAGAAGCCAGACTTAACTCCATCGGGAGCCGCGGGTTTAAGGTGCTGCCATTTGGTATGTTGAGTACAAACCTATGACGGTCGTCCAGCTTCAGAAATATCTTAGCCCCATAGTTTGTGTAGCTTCCGTAGAGATCTCCGCCCGCTGGTCGATTCTGTATCTCTTCTTTGATATACGTGTCGGTTGGTACGAAAAAGGACCCCCTTGGTGCGTAATCTCCGATTAGGTCGAGATGCTCCCAGAACCGCCCGCTCTTTTCTTGCCCTAACACGCAAACATCGATTCCCCCGTCGTGTGCGAATTTGAGAAAGCGTCTGATTGGATTAACGAGCTTCGAGTATTGCGCAGGGATCGATAGGGGACCGTCTTTAACAAATAGGGCGTCCTGCAATGTCTCTTTGCTTCTCTCCCAAAAATAGCGGATGGCGGTAAACAGGAGAAGCGTTTCATGCACTAACATATAGTCGGTTGCTATGCTATCTGGAGCCGCTTCCTCAATCATAATTTGATGAAAACCAAGCATGTCGGAGAGGTACAAATCTCCCTTGCACGCGGGACACTGTCCGAC
>JBEKYB010000201.1:0-4176 GCA_049511435.1 Nitrospirota bacterium
AAATATAAACAACCGGAAGGTATAATATGGAAAGAAAGCTATTAGCATCCTTTTTCCTGCCGTCCATCGCCGACATCCTGTTCCTATGCATCCTGCTCAAGCTCCTTGCAGGCGGAATGGACCTCCTGCGGGACGGCGACACGGGCTGGCATATAGTTACCGGGGAGAATATAATCTCCACGCTGAAAGTCCCTCATTCCGACCCGTATTCCCATACCATGCCGGGGACGCCGTGGACATCGCACGAGTGGCTGTCGGAGGTAATCTTCGCCGCACTTTACCGCCTCGCGGGCCTGAACGGGGTCGTGCTATTCACCATCTTCGTCATATGTGCGACGGTTTTCTTCCTGTATCGGTACATGCTGAGAAGGGGCATAGACCCACTGATTGCCGCGCCGCTGACCGTTATGGCGACCGCGGCGTCAACAATACACTGGCTTGCAAGGCCGCACATACTCTCGTTACCGCTCACGCTCGCGGTATTCGTCATCCTTGAACTCTACCAGCGAGAGGACAAAAACCGCCTCGCGCTGCTCCCGCTTATAACGCTGGTCTGGGTGAACCTTCACGGCGGGTACATGATGGGGATATTCCTTATTCTCATATACGCGTCCGGCAACCTCATCCTTTACCTGTTCTCGGACGCCGATAAGACAGCTCACCTGCGGAAACTTAAGGCGCTCTGGCTGACGGCGGCGGGGACGGTCATTGCGACCTTCCTGAACCCGCACGGCCCGAAGATACTCTACTTCCCGTTCAGCCTTGTCGGGCGCAGGTACATCATGGACAACATTTCCGAGTGGCTGTCTCCGAACTTCCACTACAACACCACGTTTGAAGCCATGCTCGTCCTGTACATGGCCATATTCGTCCTCTCGAAAAAGAAGCCGGACATCTTCGAAGGCATGACGGCCCTGCTCCTTCTCCATATGTCCCTGTTTTCCGCAAGGTACATCCCCCTCATGGCGCTGGTCGTGACGCCCATGGCGGGCGCGCGCGCCGCGGAGGCCCTTGACAACCTGACGTCCGCCGCTAATGCGGGTGGTCTTACGGCAAGGCTGAGGAACAGGCTTAAAGGCATCTCGGACAACATTAAGACTTTCGAGCTCAGGCCCGCGCTCCATCTCTGGGTATATGCCGCGGTAGCCTTTTCGCTTACTCTGGTATTGGCTGGCGGCAAGTCAAGCCAGGCGTCGGTCTTCGATTTCAGACATAGCGACAAGGTCTTTCCCGTGGATGCGGTCGATTTTGCCCTCAGGAACAAAATACAAGGCAATATGTACAACACCGACAGCTGGGGCGGATACATCATATTCAAGTGCTATCCACGCTACAGGGTATTCTTTGACGGCCGCTCGGACATGTACGGCGTGCCGATGCTGAAGGAGTACGAAAAAGTCGCCAGGGTGAAGCTCGGATACGAGGACGTCCTGAACAAGTACCATATAACGTGGGTGCTTTATAACGCCAATTCTCCCCTCTGCCAGACGCTTGCGGCGAGCGGGAAATGGAAGCTTATTTATGCCGACTCCACCGCGGATATCCTGCTCCGGGACTGCCCTAAGAACGCCCGTCTGATGCGGAAGTTCAGGAAAATCGCTTTTGTACCCACGGAAGGAGGCGGAAATGATTGAGCTGTCCGTCGTGATACCTGCCTACAACGAGGAAAACAGGATACTGCCGACCATAAAGAAAATACACGAGTATTTGAAAACGAAAAAAGTTGAGTTCGAGCTTTTGGTGGTTGACGATGGGAGCACAGACAGGACGGTGGAAATCGCGAGGGGTGCCACGGCTTTTTTGCCGTCGCTATCCGTAATGGAAAACGGCGTCAACCGGGGAAAGGGTTATTCCGTGAGGAACGGTTTCCTTAATACCCGTGGGAAGTTCGTGCTTTTCTCCGACGCCGACCTCTCCACGCCGATTGAGGAACTGGACAAGTTTCTGGCGGAGGCTGAAAGGGGCGCCGACGTCGTAATCGGCTCCAGGGCGATGAGCTGTTCTCATATACTAAGGCGCCAGCCGCTCCACCGCGTCCTTATGGGCAAGGCCTTCAACAGGCTCGTCAGGGCATTCGCCGTCAAGGGCATCTCCGACACGCAATGCGGTTTCAAGCTCTTGAGGAGGAGCGCCTGCGAAGGCATCATCCGCGCCCAGCGCATCGACGGGTTCGCATACGACGTGGAGCTCCTTTTCCTGGCCTCCCGAAATAGACTCAGAACAAAAGAGGTCCCCGTAACCTGGGCCAACTCGCCGGCATCTAAAGTGCGCGTGCTGGAGGACTCTTTTAAGATGTTCCTCGATGTCATCAGGATAAGATGGCGTGACGCAGCCGGCCGCGATATCAGGCTTCACCCATCCCGGGAAGCCGCGCCCTACCTGAACAAATAGCCGGGGCCTAACTACAGGCCGACGTACCATCTGGTCAGCCGGTCGCCGTAAAAGATGGCTATTACCGCGCCCGCCGCAAGGAACGGGCCGAACGGGATGTAGTTTTCCCTCTTAATCACATTGAAGATTATGAGCAGCAGGCCGGTTGCAGAGCCCAGGAAAGACCCTATGAAGATTATAATCAGGACGGTCTTCCAGCCGAGGAAAGCGCCTAGCATCGCCATGAGCTTTACATCCCCGCCGCCCATGCCCTCCTTGTGCATTATCAGCTCGCCCAAAAACCCGACCAGGAGCAGCACGCCGCCTCCGGCAACCATGCCGATTACGGAACCTAATATCCCGGTTTTGAAGACTGCCGGGCCCATTACAAGGCCTATTGCGATTCCCGGCAGCGTGATCCCGTCCGGTATTATCTTGTGCTCGATGTCTATGAAGGTCACGACCACGAGCGCGGACAGAAGCGCCATCACCGCCGGGGTCATGAAACTTACTCCGAACTTATAAAACGCCGCCGTGTATAGCAGCCCGTTGAGCAGCTCGACCGCCGGATACCTTATGGAAATCCCGGCGCCGCAGGAAGCGCAGCGCCCCCGGAGGAAGACGTAGCTGATAAGGGGTATGTTCTGCCAGGGCTTGATTGCCGTACCGCATGCCGGGCACGCCGAGGGCGGAAAGACTATGGACTTGCCCCTCGGCAGCCTGTATATACAGACGTTCAGGAAGCTTCCGACGACAAGGCCGATGGCAATGACATAGATATACTCGAGCGGCGTCGGCATTTATATTTCCTCTTCTCCCAGCGATACCTTCTGGATGCTGAGCTTTATGGCGGAGATTTCTTCCCTTATATCGGAGATTTCCCTGAGCGCCTCCATAACATCCTGGTCCTTCATTACCCCCTTCGATTTCTGCTCCCAGAGGAAGAACACCCTTTCGCCCAGCTTCCTGTAGCCCCTGTCCTCTTTTGTTTCGAGGCTACCCTTGTCGATAAGGAGCCGCGCCACGGCCGTCTCGACCCTCGTCCGCTCCGAGACCACCTTCGATATCTTCATCACCTGCTCAAGGCCGTTGTCGAGGTTCTTCTTTATCCTGTCCCATAGAATCATAATGACCCCCTATATCAGCCTACAGCTATCAGCCCCAGTTTGCTTTCCCATTTCCTGAGCAGCTCAGCCTTCAGCGCCCTGACGCCCGGCCCGGACAGCTCCGGGTCCTTCTCCACCATATCGAACACTTCTTTCCGCGCCGCCTTGAGTATCTTCTCGTCGCGGATTATGTTACCGAGCGAAAGCTCCGGGAGCCCCGACTGCTTTGTGCCCAGGAACTCGCCCGGGCCACGCAGCTTCAAATCCTCCTCGGCGATATCGAACCCGCTTGTGCTCCTCAGCATGGCGGTAAGCCTGTCGCGCGAACTATCTGAAAAACCGGCCGCAAGGAGCACACAGTACGACTGCTGGGACGACCTCCCCACCCTGCCGCGCAGCTGGTGGAGCTGGGCCAGGCCGAACCGCTCCGCGTGCTCAACGACCATCACTGTCGCATTCGGCACGTCCACGCCCACCTCGACCACGGTCGTCGCCACAAGGAGCTGGACCTTCCCGGTACGGAAGTCCTCCATCACGGCCTCTTTCTCGGCGGGCTTCATCTTCCCGTGCAGTAGCCCGACCCTGAACGCCTTGAATGGACCGTCAGCAAGGAGGGCCGCGCCTTCCTTCGCCGCTTTCAGGTCCGATTTCTCCGACTCTTCCACCAGCGGGAACACCACGTATCCCTGACGCCCGCGCA
>JBEKYB010000202.1:0-4157 GCA_049511435.1 Nitrospirota bacterium
GCATTTCCGCCCGTTACGGTCATCGCCAACCGCGCCTCCACCATCAACATTGTCCTCACCCGCGGAGCAGGCATCGCGGGCACGGTTCGCTTTGACGACGGCGAGCCCGATTCCGACGCCATGGTCTCCTTGCTGCGCAAAGAGAAGTCCGGCAAGTGGACGGAGTTCACACAACCGGAAGGCAACGGAAACAACACCGACGATCAAGGCAACTTCCGCATCGCAGGCCTTCCCCCCGGCGAGTATCTTCTCCGCTACCACGTATATCGCCTTCCCACCCGTCCCCTGAAGGGCAAGCTCCTCCGTCCCGGCTGTTTCGGCCTTCCCGCTCCCGGCAAGCTTTGCCTGCGCCACCTTTGAGTTCAGCCTCTCGAAGTATTCCTTCGGGTTCTGGAGCCCGTCGGGGTGGTCCACCCGAAGCCCCTGCACCTTTCCTTCCGCCACAAGCCGCAGTATCAGCCCGTGCGTCTTCTCGAATACCTGCGGGTCTTCCGTCCGGAGGCCCGCCAGGTCGTTGATGTCGAAGAACCTGCGGTAGTTTATCTCGTCCGCGGCCACCCTCCAGAACGCGAGGCGGTATGCCTGCTTCTCAAGCAGCTCGTGCAGCGGGTCGAAGCTCCCGGGCCTGCCCGGCTGCCCTGAGAGCTCGGCTACGTTCCCGTCTATGAAGCCAGCGAGCTCCGGTGAAGACATGTACGCCTGCGCGAGCTGCTTTTTGTATATCTCCTTGTCGCGGTTACGCTCCATCAGCCTCTGCGGGTTTTTTTCCCTCTGTGGCGGCAGGTGCCCGAACGACGTGATGAGGCTCTGGAACTCGAGCAGCAGCGGGTTATCCGGCCCCAGCGCCTGCTCCAACAGGTCCATCCTCCGGCCCAGTACGGCCGGGTACTGTATCGGGTCGATCGGGAAGCGGTGGGCATAGTACGAGACGCTTAACTCGCCTTTCTCCTTATCGAACGAGGGTTTCAGGTCGCCCCGCTCCAGCACGTTGCCGTACTGGTCCTCGAGGACCGGCAGGTGTATCTTCCCCCGAAGCGACGCGTTTACCGGCTGCCAGTCTATATCGAAGAAGCCGGCGTAGACCGAGGCCTGTCCGTTCTCCAGGACGTCAAGCCACCAGGCGTTGTCGCTGCCGCCGACGGCCATGTGGTTCGGCACGATGTCCAGCACCTGGCCCATCCCGTGCGACTTCAGCGCCCCGACGAACCTCTCGTAGTCCTCCTCCGTGCCTATCTCGGGGTTCAGCGAGTTGTGGTCGATTATGTCGTAGCCGTGCGGGCTGCCCTTCCTGGTCTTAAGATACGGGGAGCAGTAGCAGTGGCTGACGCCCAGCTCACTCAGGTACGGCACCACCTCCGCCGCATCCCTGAACGTGAACCCGCCGCTGAACTGTATCCGGTAGGTGGCGCGCGGTATCTCGGGCGTCAGGAGCCTTATCATATCGGCCTTCGTCTCCGCCACGTCCTTGGATCTGTCCGCATCTACGTCTCTCCCGGCCCCGCGTTCCTGCCGCAGTAAGGCCGCGAGTTTTTGTGCGGTCCCGGACGCCTTAATCTCATCTAAGGTCATGCCGAGTTTCCGGCGCCAGTTGCTCCTGACCCCTTCCGTGCCCGGCAGGTTTACCTGGTCCGGCTCGCCAGTTATGTCGCAAAGCTGTACCATGAGGATTTTAGAGGGCGTGCGCGCCAGGTAGGAGTATACGGCAAGGATAAGTCCGGAGGACATCTCCGGGACGGTGGCCGGGTCTTCGCTCATGAGCCCCTCGGGCAGCAGGCCCTCGTTCTCGAGCGCCACGAGCATCGCCGTACGGTCCTTAGACCTCGCCATGACCTGCCTCTCCCGCATCTCATCGGACGGATAGGCCCCGTGCTCTTTTCTCAGCTGGAGGTCGCGCCCCTGCCAGAACCCCGTGAGCGTCGGGAGGTCGTGCGTCGTAGCCACGACCGTCGCCTGCTCCGGGTAAGACGCAGGCGGCCTGAACCCCTTCTCGTCCTCTTCCAGGTATAATACCCGGGACGAGTATATGCCGTATTCCCTGAGCATGGACGGGAGCGACTCAGGTATTGTGCCCAGGTCCTCGCCTATCACCGCGCACCGGTTCCTTACGCTCTCGAGCGCGAGTATCCCGATTAAGTCGTCCACCGGATAGCTGACGTACGCACCTTCCGGGGCGCCCATGCCCTCGGGCACCCAGAAGAGCCGCGAAGTAGCCATTATGTGGTCTATCCGGATTGCTCCGGTGGTCCGCATGTTCTCCCTCAGGACAGATATGAAGAGCCCGTAGCGGCTCTCCTTTATTCGGAGCGGGTCCATCGGGGCCATGTCCCATATCTGGCCCTTCAGGTTGAAGTCGTCGGGCGGCGAGCCCACGGTTACGCCTTGGGCGAAGACATAGCCGTTGGCCCAGGTCTCGGAGCCGTCCTTGTTGGCGCCGACGGCCAGGTCCTGGTACAGCCCGATTCCAAGCCCCAGCTCCATCGAGCGCATCCCCGCCGCCGCCAGCTGCACGCTCGCCTGCCACTGCGCATATTCGAAGAACTCTATTCTCTCGATGTTTTCTTCGGCGAACCTTAAAACCTCCGGACTCGCCGGGTCTTGATACTCCGCGGGCCAGTCCCGCCATCCGGCCGCCGCCGGGCGCTCCAGCCGGAATTTTTCGCTCATAGCCTCGTACAAGCAGTGCGTGCGGAGGTCGTGGCCTTTCCGAGCCTGAAAATCCCGGAACTCCTGCCCGCGTCCGCTGCCGGCGGACAGGTGCCTCTGCCTGAATCCCCGGTAGATTATGCCCAGCACTTCGAGCTTTATACTATATACCCCTTCGTTGTCCAGAAGCTCCGCGTCCCGGAGCGCATGGATGCGCGCCTGGAACTCGGCCGACCCCGTAAAGTCCTTCGCCTCGGGGCTCTCGATATAGTCCTGTACCGCCTCGACGTCGATGTAGAAGATGTTCAGGCACAGCCTGCTCGACGGGCCGTACGGGCTGTACCGGTTCGGGCTGTACGGGAACATCGCGTGCAGCGGGTTGACGCCCACGACGGCCGCGCCCTCCGGGCCCCAATCGTCCATAAGCTCCCGGAGGTCCGTGAAGTCGCCTATCCCCCAGTTGCGCCCGCTCCTGACGGTATATAATTGCGCGGCTATCCCCCAGACCTTCCGGTCTCCCTTAAGCGCATCTGGCAGGTAGCATTTTTCCGGGACGATTATTACTGCCGTCTCGGCCTTCACGCCGCCGTCTTCCCGCACCGTCAGGCTATGGTAGCCGAGGCCCTGGCTTATCCCGATTTGCAAGATGCGCCTCTCGAAGTCCCGGTCATCGAGTCTTCTTAATTCCTGGGCCGGAAGCGATGCCGGGATGAAACCGCCGCGGGACTCCGAGCCGTTTTCGTGCGTGAATATCCAGGTGAAGTTCTTTTGCGAGGCGGATGCGGGGAGCGTCACGGGGACTTCCAGGCTCTTGGTCTCCTTCAACACCATTACGGGGGGAAGTACGGATAGCCAGTCCCTTCGCTCCACGTCCGATATGGCCCGCTCTAACGATTCCTCGCCGGATATTTTGTATCCGAAACCCGCCGCGAGGGCAAGGATGGTCTTCACGGAGACGGTGCGCAGGTTCCCCCAGATGTCTCTGTATTCGAGGCCTATGCCAAGGAGCGCGCACAGTTTACCGAGCCTGTTTTCGTCTATCATAGGCCGCCGCTCCCACGGGCTTCCGCCCCCGCGGGTTTCATATACCATGCCACGGACCACGGCGCGATGCTCCCGGAGCTCATCTCGTCCGGCAGACGGACGTCCGTAAGGTATATCGGCTCCCCTTCGGGCAGACCTCCCGGCCACGGCGCGGAATGCTCCCCGACGTTCGCCGCGAGGCAAAGGACGGCCCCGTCACTGAGCGTCCACTTAACCGATATGAGCCGCTCCCCGATGACCTCGTAGGATGCGCTCCCGACGGCCACCCCGGCCATGCGCGGGATTATCTCTTTCTTGCGTACCCGTATCAGCTCCTTGTGCAGGTCGAGCCACCTTATGCGCTCGTGGTCCGTGAGCTCCGAGAGGTCGATTATGGCGGACTGGAAAGTCCGCTCGTCGCTCGGGTCGGGCATTTCATCTAAGTTATACTTCTCCTTGAACATCGGCAGCTCAAGGAAAAATTTTAGCCT
>JBEKYB010000203.1:0-4118 GCA_049511435.1 Nitrospirota bacterium
AAGCAGAAGAAAGCGGAAGTGCTGATAGTCGAGGAAGGCGGCGGCAACATGATAAACCTGCCGCTCCTCATGGAAGAGCTGGCCCGCCTAGGGATGATAAACATAATAATCGAGGGCGGCTCCACCGTCAACGCCTATGCGCTCCGGTCGGGCATGGTTGACAAGGTACTCTTCTTCCTGGCCCCGAAGATACTTGGCGGGGACGACTCGCGCGGCTCGGTCGGCGGCAGGTCGCCCGAAGCGCTCGACCAGGCCGTCAGGCTCTACGATATACATTACACGAAGCTGGGCGAGGACCTGCTGATAGAGGGATACACCAAGGAGCAGGGCGGGAATAAGGCCGATGCCCCGGAGGCCGCTCCGGAGGCGCAGAATGCCGAGGAAAAAAAAGCGCACAGGAAGAGGCGCAGGAAGCGCAGGCGGTAAGGGATGTTCACCGGGATAATAGAGGAGCTCGGGACCGTTAAATCCGTGGTCAAGGGCAAGGACTCGGCGAGGGTAAAGGTCCTGGCCCCGGAGATAAGCGGCGGGCTTTCCATCGGCGACAGCGTCGCCGTCAACGGCGTATGCCTCACGGTCGTCGAGCTTCCCGAGAAGTCGTTTTCCGCGGACGTAATGGCCGAGACCCTGAGGATGACCAACATCGGAGTCCTCAGGCCCGGCGACCGGGTCAACCTGGAGAGGCCGCTCCGCCCCTCTGACAGGATGGGCGGCCACATGGTCTCCGGGCACATAGACGGAAAAGGCGTTATAAAATCAGTCGTCCGCGAGGATATAGCGAGCGTCTTCACCATTTCCGCGCCCGAATGCGTCATGCGCTACATAATCTCGAAAGGCTCCATAGCAATCGACGGGATCAGCCTGACGGTGGTGGATTTCGGCGGGGACAGCTTCAGGGTATCGATCATACCCCACACCCTGAAGCTTACCACGCTCGGGATAAAGAACGCAGGGGATACGGTTAACCTGGAGTCCGACCTTGTGGCGAAATATATAGAACGCCTCCTCCCGGGGGCGGGAGAAGGCGGGGGAGACAAAGGCGGGCTTAGCCGCGGTTTCCTAGCGGGACACGGCTTTATTTAGCCTTCACCTTCGTTATCCTTTTGGCGATTTTCTTGTCGTCCTTCGTCTTATAGCCGACGCTGACTTGCTCGCCCACCTTCAGGCGCTTCATCTGCGATTTTGTAACATTAAAGTCAAGGTCGCCCCCGTTATCCTCAGTTACGGTTATCTTGGACTCGTCTTTGTCTATGGACTTTATCGTGCCCGTTGTTTTCTCCATCATTTTTTTGGTTGTGGCGGACTTCGCCGTCCCGGATGTCCCGCCGGTAGTGTCCTGGGCGAATGACACCCCGGCCAACGCGACGGCAAAACTCATCGCCAATAGCATCGTCATGAACTTCTTCATTATGAACCTCCTTCAGTTTACATTAAAAGCGTCCCCTCTGGCCGCTAAGGCGTGCGAATATTAAGAAGAATATAGCAGGGCATAAATATATTGGCAAGTCGAAAAAGGTGGAATTATTCCTGTTCCATCGGGCGGGAAATAAAAAGGCCGGCAGCGGTATCTGGGGGGAGTGACAGCTTGCCGGCCTTTTTAACTGTTCTGTCTGTCAGCAGCCTACCGGGATCTTGGTCATCATCTTCCGGATCTGCTTGACTGTGTCTTTGTCGTATGTGAGGATGACGTTGTCGCCAGCCTTGTAGCCCTGCGTCAGGTCGCTGCCCGCCTTCAGGGTTATATCTTTCTTCGTCCCTTTCGGGCAGAAGACGACCGTGCCCTTGGCCGTGTCAATGGCCTTTAGAGTCCCCTGCGTCTTTGTGTCGGCAAAAGCGCTCGAAACTGCGATGCTGAATATGAACAGCGCCGTCATCAACGATAATAAAGCCTTCTTCATAATCTACCTCCGTTATTTTTCTTTTCCCCCCGGTTGATTGCAGAACTTCCCCGCATGGCCTGAACAAAAAAATCATAACAGACAGTTTGGAAATTTTCAAGAAAATAAAACGCTATTCTAAAATTGTTTTTAATCGATAACTAGTTGACTGGAAAAGTCATAATTGGTTGACACAGCGGCCATTTTCCTCTATTGTTTTAATACAAATGCATGCCTTGGCTTTATTATGGTAGACTCACTGATATTCGAAATAGGCGGGCCCGGAAGGACCGCCGTAAGCCTCCCCGAGCCGGACGTCCCCATCCGGCCGCTGGGCGAGCTATTGCCCGAGAGGTTCCTGCGCGGTGCGCCGCCTGAACTGCCGGAGGTCTCGGAGCCGGAGCTTGTCCGCCACTACATTAACCTTTCCAGGGTCAACTACTCGGTTAGCGGGAACTTCTACCCGCTGGGCTCCTGCACCATGAAATACAACCCCGAAATGAACGAGGACGCGGCATCCTTGCCGGGCTTCGACCTGGCGCACCCTCTCCAGCCGGATTATTTGTCTCAGGGCGCGCTCAAGCTGATGCACGAGCTGGAAGGTTTTCTAAGGGAAATCGGCGGCCTGGACAGGGTTTCGCTCCAGCCGGCCGCGGGCGCGCAGGGTGAGCTTACGGGCATGCTGATGGTGCGCGCGTACCACGAAGCCCGGGGCGAGGGGGAAATAAGGAACAAGGTGATTATACCGGATTCGGCCCACGGGACAAACCCGGCGTCCGCGCACCTCGCCGGGTTCCAGGTGGTGGAGGTTAAATCGAGCCCGGAAGGTCTGGTGGATATAGCGCGCCTGAGGGAACTGGCCGGGCCGGATACGGCCGGGTTCATGCTGACCGTGCCGAACACTCTCGGCCTTTTCGAAAAGGATATTTTAGAGATATCGGATATCGTCCACGGCGCCGGGGGCCTTATGTACATGGACGGCGCGAACATGAACGCCCTGGTCGGGCTGGTGCGTCCGGGCGACATGGGCTTCGACGTGGTCCACTTCAACCTCCACAAGACCTTCTCCACGCCGCACGGCGGGGGCGGTCCGGGCGCGGGGCCCGTTGGCGTAAAGGAGCCGCTCGAACCCTTCCTGCCCGCTCCGACGGTCGAGAAGGACGGCGACAGGTATTACCTGGACAATGCCCGCCCGCACTCGATAGGCCGCGTCCAGGCGTTCAACGGCAATTTCGGCGTCCTGGTGCGCGCATACGCCTACATCAGGAGCATGGGCCCGGACGGCCTGCGGGAGGTATCCGAGAACGCCATCATCAACGCTAATTACCTCATGGCCCGGCTCAGGGATTACTATCAGCTCGCGCACGAGACCCACTGCATGCACGAGGTTGTCTTCTCCGGGAAGCGCCAGAAGGAGCAGGGGGTTCATGTGCGGGATATTGCGAAGAGGCTCCTGGACTTCGGCTTTTACGCCCCGACGGTATATTTCCCGCTGGTGGTCGAGGAGGCGATAATGATTGAGCCGACCGAGACCGAGTCGAAGCAGACGCTGGACGCCTTTATAGATGCCATGATAAAGATTGCGGAGGAGGCTTCGTCCGACCCGGATAAGGTCCGCACCGCCCCGCACACCACGCGCCTCTCTCGCTTAGACGAGGCCCAGGCCGCAAGGCATCCGGTAATCCGTCATTCCCGCGGAAGCGGGAATCCAGGGGCTTAAATCATCCTTGTATTTTTTATCCTGCTGATATAATATCCACGCAAGATTATCCAAGCAGAGGAGGATAGCATGGAATGGGATAAGAGAAAGAATGGAGGGGAGCCAATGTTCATATCTGATTATAATGAAGGCTCTGACTTGCCAAGGAATGAGATTGAAATTGATGACGAAGTGGTTCTTTATTATAAGGGAGACCAAGTAATGGCAATAATAAAAGCAAAAAAAGGCGGTGAATTTGTAGGTTCCGTTATTATGTATTCATATGATGATAAGTTACATCCAGAATTATTTGATGGTAAAGAAATTAGCTTTTCTAAAGAAAATATCTTTTCAGTGCATAAAAAGCAAAAGCTTTAAAGAATGACCATCGCAATACACTTGATTTTCAGCAGATATTCGTAAAATCCTCTAACTCATTGACTTATCCCCCTAAAAACGCTATAAATTCACCCCTATGTAATTATTTCTGTAATGAATACCGAACCTCTATGTTATATTTAATAAACAACCGCGAGAGAGCA
>JBEKYB010000204.1:0-4852 GCA_049511435.1 Nitrospirota bacterium
ATCGCCCCGTGGAGGGTGAACATCTCGTTATACGTCTGATTGGACATCAGCCAGTTCGCGGGTTTGATAAGCTCAAGCCTCACGATAAGGCCGAATACCCCGCCCACCAGGAAGAAGAAAAGTATGATGCACAGGTACATCACGCCTATCCTCTTGTGGTCGAGGGTGTATATCCACGAGAGGAGGCCGCGCTTATCGGTCAGGTAGTTTTCCCCAATATTTGTGGAAACAGCGTTTATCATAACGGCCCATTATCCCAATAATTACTTCAGCGTCTTGATATACTCCGTTATCGATGCCACGTCATCGTCTGAGATTATGCCCTTGTACGACGGCATGATATTCGGGAAGCCCTTGACCAGGAGCGTGCTCGGGTCGTATATGTGCTCCTTGATGTACTGGTCGTCCGCAGTCATCACCCTGCCGTCCGCGAGCGTTACTTTGGCCCCGTAAAGGCCCTTCCAGGTCGGCCCGACCTTTTTGCTCCCGTCGGTCGAATGGCATGCTAGGCAGCCGTTCTTCTCCACCGCTTCCTTCCCTTTTGCCGCGGACGGGGGCGCGGCAGGTGCGGCAAGCCGGGCCGTAGGAGCGGCCATACCCTTAGGACTAAGGCTCCTGATATAGGCGATAACAGCCGTTATCTCGTCTTCCGTGATGACGCCCTTGAACGTCGGCATTATATTGGAAAAGCCCTTGACTATCTTCGCCCCCGGCTCCAGGATGGATTCCCGGATGTAGTTGTCGTCCGCGGCCACAGTATTACCGCCTTCCAGCAGTACCCTGCTGCCATAGAGGTCCTCCCACGTAGGGCCGACCTTCACCGTCCCGTCCGTGGAATGGCAGGCCAGGCATCCGAGCTTTAGCACGACGGCCCTGCCCTCTTCGGCGAGCGGCAGGCCCGCTGTCGGCTTCGAGGTTTCCTTTAGGTACCATGCCTGGTACTGGTCCCCGGGCATCACCTTAAGCGTGGCGCGCATCTGCGAATGTCCGTACCCGCAGTACTGGGTGCAGAATATATAAAAATCGCCCGGCGTCTCCGCCTTAAGCCATACATAAGTATACCTGCCAGGCAGTATATCTTGCTTCACGCGGTAAGAGGGTATGAAAAAACCGTGCAGGACGTCCGCGGAGGTCATCGTGAACTTCACGGTCTGGCCGACGGGGACCCGGACCTCGTTAACGTATTTCCGGCCATCCGCATACTTGAACTCGTAGAGCCACTGCCTAGCCAGGACGTTTATCTCCTCCGCGCCCTCCGGGACCGTCCGCAGGTCCTCCCAGACCGTATAACCATAAAGAAATATTGCAAAAACGGCAAGGCTAGGAAGCCCGATCCAAAGGCCCTCAAGCACCGTGTTTTTCGTTATGTATGCCGTCTGCCTCTCCGGCTCTCCCTTCTTTTTCCTGTACCTGAGCGCCAGATATATAAGCGCGCCCTGGGTGGTGATAAAGAAAAAGGCGGCTATTATCAGTATGAACAGGAAGACCGAATCCACTTCCGCGGCGACGTGCGAGGCCGCGCCGTAGGCTATGTGCGAGGTCTCAGGCATCGTTTCCCTTGCTCGGCCTCTTGCTCCGCTCACGAAGCATCATGGGCAAAAGCAGCGCTATGAGGCCTATTATGACGCAAGCGCCCAGGACTTTCGCGATGTTCAGCGCGAAGAGCTGGTATTTCTTGCCCACCGGGTCATAGTGATAGCAGAAGAGTATCAGTCTATTCAGCGCGGGTGTCCGGCCGATTTTCCCGTCCGCCGCCTCCAGGAGCGCGAGCCTCAGCTCGGCCGGGTCGTGCTCTATCCCGTATAGGTAGCGGGAGACCTTGCCCTTCGGCGTTAGTACGATAAGCACGGTCGGATGCGCGTACTGCCCCCCGCCGAGACTCTTGAACCTGAACCCCACCGCCTTTGCCACCGCCTTGATGCTCGCGTCGTCCCCGCTAAGGAACGCCCACCACCCGGAGGCGCCGGGCAGTTTCAGCATGGCGTAGGTCTCGTCGGCCCTGGCCCTGGCTTGGGCAGGCCCGTCGTCCGGGTTTATGCTCACCGTCAGGAGTTTAAAATCCTTGCCCGGAGAAAGGGCCTTCATATCGTTCAGGCTCCTGGCAAGGGCGGCGAACGTCACCGGGCAGAGCATGGGGCAGCCGTAGTAATTGAGCGAGAGTAGTGCCGGCCCTTTACCCAGATAAGCCTCCAGGTCGAGCGGACGGCCGTACTGGTCCTTGAAACCGGACGACAGGGGGACGGTATTGCCCGGCCTTTCATCGATGCCGATATCTTTAAGCACCATCTCCTGCTGCTGCTGGGTTTCAAGCGCATGGGCGAAGGCGACGGAGGCGAAGACAAGCGCCAAAAAGCCCAGGAGCAAGACCAAGAAATTTTTAGGAATAAGGAATCTTATCATTCGGCTTGACCCGTTTTAAAGGCTTAACTTGTCGCGTTTCATACATCTTATTCTGGATTCAATGTGCTACAGTAAACACTCAGATATATTTCAACGCCAAAATCAGCCAACTTTTTTAAGATCTCTGGCGAAAATCTTGGACCATCATCAAAACTATCTTTGAAAAATCCACACCAAAGGACAACATCATATTTCAAGGCATATTCCTTGATTTTTTCTTTCAAGGGCATGAAGACTTTTAGAAGCGACTCAAGTCCTTCCTCCAGTGAATCCCAAGCAACGGGACCATTTTCTGTCTCTATAGAGTATCCCCACATTGATTCCTCATGCACACGAGATGCACTTTTTCTCTCACCTCTCTGACGCGTGTTATTAGGAGTTACTTCCAAGTTTTTCGTGATTGCATCCAAATCAAAATCATCTTTCTCGCTACAAATCCTAAATTCTACGGAATAATTATCCATTTGATTCTCCCTTAATAGCGAACTAGGTGTATTGATGTATGGCAACTTTCGTAAATTATAGCATAACATATTAAATCGGTTATTTTTTAGGGAGTAATATTGACTGGGATAAGGCAAAAGCATATAATCCCAGATTATGCTGCCGCTCGAAATACTTCGGAAAATCAAAAAACTGGAGATAAAGACCGCAAGGCTCGTCGAAGGGGCCCTGGCCGGGAGCTATCTCTCCACCTTCAAGGGCCGGGGGATAGAGTTCACGGAGGTCAGGGAATACGCCGAGGGCGACGATATCCGTTCGATAGACTGGAACGTTACCGCCCGGACCGGCATCCCCCACGTCAAGACCTTCATGGAGGAACGGGACCTGACCGTTATGCTGGCCGTGGACTTGTCGGGCTCCATGGGTTTCGGGACGACCGGCCAGTCGAAACGGGAGCTTGCCGTCGATTTTTGCGCCGCCGCATCCCTGCTTGCCGTAAAGAACAGCGACCGCGTCGGGCTGATGGCGTTCACCGACAAAATCGAGCTTTTCATACCGCCCAGGAAGGGCAAAAAGAACGTCATGAGGCTCCTGACGGCGCTGTCCGCGCTTATAACCTCCGGGAAGGGCACGGACGCGACAATGGCATCGGAATACTTAAGGAAAATGCTCAAGAGCAGGGCCACCCTCTTCTGGGTCTCGGACTTCGGGGACGGGGACTATGCCGGAGGAGACATCTTGCGGGCGCTTAAGGCCCTGTCTAGGCGTCACGAGCTGGTGCCGGTCGTACTTAAGGACAGGCGGGAGACCGAGCTGCCGGGCGTCGGGCTTATGGAACTGGTCGACCCGGAGACAGGCCTCACCGCCGTAATCGATACGTCCTCGCCCAGGTTCATGGGCGCATACAAAAAATGCGTGGACGAGGCCAGGGCATACAGGGAAAACCTCTTCAGGACGCTTCGGTCCGAGCCTATACAGCTCTTTACGGGCAGCTCCCCCATCACGCCCCTTACCCGCTATTTCCGCCGCAAGGCTCGCCTCGGGAGGCACTGATTCCATGCAGTTCGAGAACTACAACCTCCTCTGGCTTTCCCTGGCTGCGCCCCTGCTTTTTTATTTCAAGACCAGGAGCAAGCGGACGCCCGTGCCGTATCCCGGCTTTTCCTCCATGAAGGGCCTGCCGCGGGTAAAGCTCTCCTTCCTGCCCGCTCTGCTCATATCCGCCGCATGCGTACTGCTGGTGGTTGCGGCGGCGCGGCCCAGGGTTGGACGTCGCACTTGCCCTCGACCTCTCCGGTAGCATGAGGGCCGAGGACATAAAGCCCAACCGCATGGAGGCCGCCAAGCAGCGGATGCGCGAGTTCATTTCAAGGTTCAAACAGGGGCGTATGGCGCTGGTTGCGTTTGCCGGGCGCTCCTTCACGCAGTGTCCGCTTACCGTGGACGGCGACATCCTGATTGGCCTTTTAGACCAGCTGGATGTCGGCTCGGTAACAATAGACGGGACGGCCATAGGGGACGCCATAATCAACTGCATGAACAAGTTCAAGGAGGACTCGGTTAGCCGGATAATAATACTGCTGACGGACGGCGAGAATAACGCGGGCTCGGTGGACCCGATAACCGCCGCCCGCGCCGCAAGGGAAAAGGGAATAAAGATATATACCATAGGCATTGGGACGCCCGAAGGCGCGCCGGTCCCCATGACGGGGCCAGGCGGCCAGAAGTTCTATCTCAGGGACCCGAACGGCAACATCGTCCTCGATAAAATGGACGAGGAGACCTTGAAGCAGATGGCGTCCATCACCGGGGGGACGTACTTCAGGGCAAGGGATGCCCAGGCCCTCACGGAAATCTACGACAATATCGCCAACATGGAGAAAAAAGAGATAAAGATAAAGAGGATAAAAGGCTACAGGGAGCTCTTCATGTATCCGGCGGGGGCCGCGCTTATCCTGCTGATAATCGGAGGCGCGCTGGGCGCGGGGAGGTACAGGGTGCTTAGATG
>JBEKYB010000205.1:0-4083 GCA_049511435.1 Nitrospirota bacterium
ACAACACCTACTATGAGCCGAACAATGCCACCATAGTGATTGTGGGCGACATAGATTCGGAAAAGATGATAGGCGAAATAAAAAAGTATTTCGGGGATATCAAAAAGGGGCCGGAGCCGCCGGTAGTCTTCGTGCAGGAACCTCCACAGCAGGGCGAGCGCAGGGTCTACCTCAAGAAGGAAGCCGAGCTTCCTACCGTCTATGCCATGTACCATACGCCTAACCTGGCGGATAACGACAGCTATGCGCTTGATGTGCTTGCCACAGTCCTCTCCGGCGGCAAGAGCTCGAGGTTCTATAAGGACTTAGTCTATGAAAAGCAGATAGCGCAGTCCGCGGACGCGGACTACGACCCGGTCTCAAAAGACCCGAACACCCTGACGCTTGGCGCCGGAGTCATGCCTGGGAAGAAGGCCGACGAAGTCGAGCAGGCGCTGTATGGCGAGGTTGAAAAGCTAAAGACGGAGCCGGTCACCGACCACGAGCTCCAGAAGACCAAGAACCAGATAGAGGCTTCGTTCATCATAGGCCAGGACTCTAACTTCAACCGCGCCATGATGCTCGGAAGGTACGAGTCGGTCGCCTCCTGGAAGCTGCTCCTGAAATACCTGGACGGTATCAATGCGGTGACCGCGGCGGACGTGCAGAGAGTCGCAGTAAAATACCTTACCCCCGAGAACAGGACGGTAGGCACGCTCGTACCCCTACCGGTGCCGGAAGGCGGGGGCCCGGCGATGCCATCGATGCCCGGAGGGGCTATAAGATAAAGCCATAATTTTCCACTCAACCGAAAAGAGGGTCCTAAGATGAAAAGGCTTATTCCGATTATCGTTTTTATGCTTGCCCTTCTCCCGGCCTGCGCCACGGTGCAGTCGTCGATGCCGCAGCCTAAGCCCGAGGCTATAAAGGGCCCCATCGGCGAGCGCTTCGTCCTTGACAACGGGATGGTCCTGCTGGTGAAGGAGAACCATGCCCTGCCGATGGTGATGGTCAACGTCCTGGTAAAGGCGGGCGCGGTAATGGAGCCGCCCGAGAAGGCCGGTCTCGCGCATCTGACTGCCGGTCTTTTGACAAAAGGGGCGGCCGGGATGAGCGCTACGGAAATAAGCGAGAGGATAGATTTCATCGGCGGCTCGCTTAGCACGGGGGCCGGCACGGACTTTGCCACTGCCGGGCTTACCGTCCTCAAGAAGGACGTCGATACGGGCTTTTCGCTTTTGTCGCAGGTGTTGATGTCCCCTGACTTCAAGGAGCCGGAGATAGACCGCCTGAAAACATCCATAAAGGCGGGCATCATACGGGAGGAGGAGGAGCCTTCCGCCGTCGCATCGAAGGCGTTCATGAAGATGGTTTTCGGGGACGCCAACCCTTACGGGCGTGAGGCGGAAGGCACCGTACAGTCCCTGGACAAGATAACCAGGGACGATGTAGTCTCGTTCCACAAGAGGCTTTACGCTCCGAATAACGCGATTATCGCCGTAGTGGGCGATATAAGCGCAACCGAGGCGAAGATGCTCGTGGCTAGGTTCCTGGCGGGCTGGGAGAAGAAGGAGATACCCGCTCCGGTAATCCCCGAGCCGCCCGTGCCTAACGGAGTGGAGGAGAAACTCATCGACCGGGACATCACCCAGGCCGATGTCCTGATGGGTCACCGGGGCGTCATGCGCGAGAACCCGGACTACTACACCCTCTACGTCATGAACTACATCCTGGGCGGCGGCGGGTTCGTCTCCAGGATACTGGACAAGATAAGAGACGACATGGGCCTTGCGTACAGCGCGTACAGCTATTTCACCCCGGACAAATACGACGGGCTCTTCACGGTCGGGCTTGAGACGAAGAACTCCACGACTAAATTAGCGATTGACGAGACTATCAAAATTGTCGATAAAATACGCGTCGAGCCGGTCACGGACAAGGAACTTCAGGACGCGAAGGACTACATCACCGGCAGCTTCGCGAGGAAGATGGACACCAACGCGAAAATCGCCGAGCTCCTGACGCAGGTGGAATTCTATAACCTGGGTCTCGACTATTTCCAGACGTACGAGCGCGAAGTGCTTAAGGTCACGAAGGACGACGTCCTGAAGGCCGCGCAGAAGTACCTGCACCCGGACAACATGTACATCGTCGTGGTGGGGAACCTGAAAGAAGCGGGGATGGAGAAACAGGCGCCGGCCATGTCGCCCGCCGCGCCGGGCCAATAAGGGTACGGCCCGGCTTGCCGGGCCTAAAGCTCTTATTAATCAGAAGAGGGACAACTTTATATACCGTTTCGGGTTCTTCTTCACGTCCAGCACGAGCGAGTCCGCGTCCTCGAAGAACTTATTCATGTTGCTGTAGAGCTTACTGTCATTGATGAGCTTGCCCGCGCTGCCCTGGCCGCTTTCCAACCTGCCCATCATGCTGTCAAGCCGGGATGAGACCCTGTCTATCCTGGCGTAGAGTTCCTTGTCGCCTGATATCCGGGCCAGACTCCCGGTATTCAGGTTCTCGACCAGCTCCTTTGAGCTGGCACTCAAATCCCTGAGGTTTTCGGAGACCGTCTTAAGGTTCAGGTAGAAGTCCTTATCCTCTGAAAGCTCGGCAAAACTCCCGCTGTCGAGCTTGGCAACCAGCTCCCGGGCCTTCCTTGAGACGTCGGCCAGGTTCTGGTATACCTCGGGGTCCTCTATGAGTTTTCCCGCACTGCCCTTCCCTTTCTTCAAGTCGTTCACTACCGACTCGAGCCCCGCCGCCGAGTTATTCAACTGCTGGTATAGCCGCGGGTCTTTCAGCAGCAGCCCCGCCGTGCCCTGCCCGCTCGAGACGGTGCCGAGTATGATCTTCAGCTGCCCTAAGACGACGTTCAGCCCCTCAAGCCCCGACGACGCGCCGGCCAGGACGTTGGCGAGTTGGGTCTCCTTGAGGATCGTCAATACGCCGCCGGGTTTCATCTCGGGAGAGGACGGGCTCCCTATAGAGATGTCCAGGTACTTGTCCCCTAGTAGGCCCATCGTCCTGACCATTGCCGTGGAGTCCTGGCGTATCCTGTCCCTGTACTTATCCTGTATGCTGAGCGAAATTACAAGGTTCTTGTCGTTCGGGTCCGACGGCAGGCTTATGTCCTTCACGTTTCCGACCTCTATCCCCGCCAGTCTCACGACGCTCCCCACCCTCAGGCCGAGCGAGTTGTCCATCCTGAGGTAAAGGTTGTAGGTCCTAGATAATAACGGCAGGTTCGCGCCGATCTCGATTATCCCCACCGCAAGCAGCACCAATGCCGATACGACCAGTATTCCGACCTTGAGTTCAGACCATGGAATGCTTTTGCTGGTCTTCATATGATGAACCTCCCGTCCCTAAGCCCCGCATACCGCCGCGCTTGCCGGCCCGTTCCCGTTAAGAAAGGCGGAGTGCGATAGGAATTCTCTCACGCGCCCGTCCTCGCTCGCAAGCATCCCTTTCATGTCCCCGACATAGGCCAGACTACCTTCCTCGATAAAGGCTATTTTGGAAGCCACGCAGAACGCAAGGGGAATATCGTGCGTCACGACCACCGAGGTTACCCCCTGCTCCTGCCTCAGCCGGTTAATCAACAGCGTGATGTTATGCGCGTTCAGCGGATCAAGCCCCGCGGTCGGCTCGTCGTAGAGCATTATCCTGGGCTCCGTAATTATCCCACGCGCAATAGCCACCCTCTTCTTCATTCCGCCCGAGAGCTCGGCCGGTATCAGGTCTATCGCGTCTTCGAGGCCTACGAACCTCAGGCTTTTCCTTACGCGCTCCTCGATTTCCCCGGGCTTCATCTCTCCGCGCTCCATCAGCCGGTAAGCGACGTTCTCGCCTACCGTAAGGGAATCGAAAAGCGCCCCCCCCTGAAAGACCATCCCCGTGCCCGAAGGGTTGACGAAGGCATTCACCTCGGGGCCGCCGCCCACCAGGATGTAGGGCGAGAGGGCCGGGTCGGGGTCGGCGGGACTCGTGCCGACGATGAGGACGTTGAAGAACGGGTTGAACCCGTTGACCACCTCGGTGTAGAACTGGCTGCTGTTGGTGCCCAACTGCGCCGTGGCGGTGCCGGTCCAGGTAGGCGTGCTCGAT
>JBEKYB010000206.1:0-4080 GCA_049511435.1 Nitrospirota bacterium
CAGTACGCGATCGCCATAGGCGAGGAGATGGGCCTGCCCAGGGAGGAAATCCTAATGCTCCAGTACGGCGCCACCCTGCACGACCTGGGCAAGATAGGCGTGAGCGAGGCCGTCCTCAATAAGCCCGGGAAGCTGAGCGACGCGGAGTACGAGCTTATGAAAGGGCATACCGAAATCGGGGACAACATAGTGCGCGGCGTGGACTTCCTAAGGAACGCGCGGCCGATTATCAGGAACCACCAGGAGCACTGGGACGGCTCCGGCTACCCGGACGGCCTAAAGGGCGAGGAGATACCCCTGCCCGTGGCCATCGTGACGGTCGCCGACAACTTCGACGCCCTTACCTCGGACAGGCCGTACAGGAGGGCGAAACCGGCCTTCGAGGCTATAGAGATAATGAAGGAAGAGTCCGGCAAGAAATATAACCCCGAGGTCATCGAGGCCTTCCTAAAGATATTCACCGGCGACGCCGAGGAATCTAAGCTTTGGATGCAGCCCGCCTGATAGACTATTTCAAAAAATTTGACGGCGCAGCCGTGGCCTTCTCCGGGGGAGTGGACTCGAGCGTTGTGGCCGCGGCCGCGTACCGGGCTCTTCATGACCGTGCGCTCGCCGTGACCGTGGCCTCCGAGCTTGTCCCGGAAAGCGATATCTTGGCCGCCTCGGAAATCGCCCGGACGATAGGCATAAAACACCACATCGCCAGGGTAGAGGCCCTGGGCAACGAGGCCGTGGCCAAGAACCCGCCCGACAGATGCTATCACTGTAAATCAGACGACTTCGGGGCCATAAGAAAAGCCGCGTCGGGATACGGGATATCTGACATATTCGACGGCACGAACCACGACGACGCCTCCGCCTACAGGCCGGGGCTCAAAGCCCTGTCCGAGATGGGCATAAGAAGCCCGCTAAGAGAGCTAAAGATAAACAAGGCCGGGGTACGGAAAATCGCGGCGGAGCTTGGGCTGCCGAACTCCGAGCGTCCCTCATCGCCCTGCCTGGCTAGCCGCTTCCCGTACGGGACCCGCATCACGAAAGAGGCCATAGCCCGGGTCGCGGCGGCGGAGGAGTTCCTGCGCGCGATGGGCTTTAAGGTGCTCCGGGTGCGCGACCACGGCGGCATTGCCCGGATAGAGGTGGAAAAAGACGCGCTTCCGGCTATCCTAGAGGCCGGAGAAAAAATTGTAGCCAAGCTCCGTTCGTTGGGTTATAATTACGTCGTTTTGGACCTCGAAGGCTTCAGGAGCGGGAGCATGGACATAAACCTGGGGAAGCAGCCATAAGGCCCGGGCTGTCCGTATATCACAAAAAACAAGACGATTGCATCGAATGGTGTCGAATCCTTGCGGTAATTAGCCGCAATTATTTTTTGGGGGCCGTTTTTTGCGCATACTTCTTATACTTTTCCTTGCCCTGTCGTTCTGGTTCTTCCTTGACAGGCTCCTTAAATATCTGATTAGCCTGGGCCAGCCTGCCGGCACCCGGGGCGTGTCCGGGAAACCCCGTGCGCGCGCCGTGGAGGGCGACGATATGGTGCAGGACCCCCAGTGCAAGGTCTACATACCGCTCTCCCGCGCCGTGGAGCGCAAGGTCGGCGGCGAGACGCATTATTTTTGCAGCGAGGACTGCGCGCGTAAATACATAAAGAATCTGCCATCATGAAAATGAAATGTTTCTTGGTGCTGTTTGCCCTCTTATCATTTCTTTCCGGTTGCGTCGCCGGGCCGTGGAGGGGCAGGGTAATAGATTCCGAGACGAAGGGGCCGATAGAGGGTGCGGCGGTCGTCGCAGTTTGGTACGGCAGCCGTCTAACCCTTGACGAGGGTTCGATGCAGTATTTCAGCGATGCAAGAGAGACCGTGACGGACAAGGACGGGCGATTCGAGCTACCAGCATATAAATATAATCCAACCTTTCAGAGCAAAAATCCGAAGTTCACCATATTCAAGCCGGGGTATGGAGCGTTTCCTCTCAAAAGTGCCACGCCGGAAGGGCTTGATTCTGAATATTTTACGACAGGCGGCGGTCTTGTCGAGCTGCCGAAGCTGAAAACAAGGAAAGAAAGGCTGGATACGCTGGTTCATTTAGGTTATTTCAATTTTATGAAAACCCCTAATTTGTTCAGATATCGTGAAATTGAAAGTAAAGACCTGGGGTTACGTTAATATTAAAAAATCAATACTACAATATCGAAAGGGAGGGATTTCATAACATGAGCTTTGAGCGCGACCTGCTCCGCTTCCCGGAGGCCATAAACGACGAGGACTACGTCATCGCCACCTACTACCTCGAAACCCCGATGGAAATCTACAAGGCGGCCAACGCCTTCGCCGCTGAACAGTCCACCGGCACCTGGCAGCGGGTCGGCTACGAGACGGACGAAATACGCGAGAAGCACGGCATAAAGGTCGTGGGCATCTACAAGCTCCCGTACAGGCCGTCCGGCCCGAACCTGCCCACCGGGACGAAGATGTCCGAGTTCGGGGCGGGCGGTGGCGAGATAAACGCCGCGGTGCTGAGGCTCGCCTTCCCGCATGTCAACTTCGGGCCGAAGATACCGAACCTCCTCACCGCCGTCGCGGGCAACCTCTACGAGATGGGCGCGTTTACCGCCATAAAGCTCCTGGACCTCGAATTCCCCGAGAGCTTCCTCAGGGACTTCACCGGCCCCCGCTTCGGGATAGAGGGCACCCGCAAGATAATCGGCGTGTACGGCAGGCCGATAGTCGGCGCGATAATCAAGCCGTGCGTCGGCATATCGGCCAAGCAGATGGCCGAGCTTGCCTACCAGGGCGCGAAGGGCGGCCTGGACTTCATCAAGGACGACGAGCTCATCGCCGATACCGCGTACAACTCAATCAAGGACAGGGTCAAGGCGATAACGGCGGCCCTGAAGCGCGCGGAGGAAGAGACCGGCGAGAAGACGATGTACGCGTTCAATATCACGGACCGCATGGACAGGATACGCGAGCTGCACGACATCGTGGTGGAGGGAGGCGGCAACTGCGTCATGATAAACGCCGCGACCGCGGGCCTCGAGGCGATGCGGGAGCTTGCGGAATACACTAAGGTGCCCATACACTGCCACCGGGATTTCGCGCCCATGTGGACGCGCTCCCCGTACCTGGGCATCACCTTCACCTGCTTAACCAAGCTATTCCGGCTCTCCGGCGCGGACCAGACGCACTGCGGCGCGATATCCGGGAAGCTCTACGAGACGGACGAGGAGGTCTACGACAATATCCGCGCCTGCACGCACGACTTCGGCCCGATAGGCCCGACGACCCCGGTCAGCTCCGGCGGCCAGTGGGCGGGCAAGACCTATATAAATAAACGCAAGATAGGCCACTTGGACTTCATACACCTTTCCGGCGGCGGCATATACGCCCATCCCGGAGGCGCGGAGGCGGGCGCAAGGAGCGTCCGGCAGGCGTGGGACGCGACCCTCTCCGGCGTGCCCCTAGAAGAGTACGCGAAGGACCACAAGGAGCTCGCCCAGGCGATAGCGCATTTCGGGAATCCGGTATATTAAGCATATGCTGAAATTGGAGACGCAGGCAGTGAAACAGGGTCTTCTGCTTTCCATATTTTTTATTTTTCTGCTAATCTCGCCAATTATCTGCCGGGCCGCGGAGATATGGAGCCTGGACAATACCGCAAAGGCCAAGGTCACAGCCAACCTCGTTTACGTGGACCCTGCTACTGGGGAGACGGTAACGGTAAAGTATAAAGGGGCCGTTACGGTCACTATCGGAAGGGACAAGGACAATAACCATTTGGTATTCCTTCGCCTCTGCCCGGCCTCGGGGCAGTCCGATTTCAGTATAAAGGCCGCGATGCTTGGCGCAGGGGTCACGAGGGGTTCGGAGACGGAGTTTTCCGCCACGCTGGACGACGGAGTGGAAGGCGAAGCAGGACTTGAGACGGACATCGAGGACAGCGAAAGCGGAATGAGCATGACCGGCGACAACATCATGGCGTCTACCGCCGAAGGGAGCTATAAGCTGTTATCCGGCGGGGATATAAGCCTTGACGTGGCCTTCACCGTAATGGGACTCTTAACCAAGTCCGGGGTCGGCT
>JBEKYB010000207.1:0-4070 GCA_049511435.1 Nitrospirota bacterium
ATGTTAGGCTCTGCGCTGCCGATTGCCGCCGTCTCACCATTCATTTCCGGGCCTTCGCTCCGGGTTTTCATCTTCGGGAGCAGCACTATAAACCGCGAGCCTTTTTTGTCGGGTGTTACGGGGCTCTCGGCCCAGATCCTACCGCCGTGCTCATTAACGATCGCCTGGGAGATGGCAAGCCCAAGACCCGTCCCACCCCTCTTCCTGGTGGCGGACATATCTACCTGGTAGAACTTTTCGAATATTCTGGACAGCTTGTCCTTGGGTATCCCTTCTCCCTGGTCCTCAATTTCGAGCTTGACGTCACTTTCCGCTTCTTTTGTCGTTACGGTCACTCTTCCGCCGGGTTCCGAGAATTTAACGGCATTACTGATGAGGTTGACGGCCACTTGTTCTATCTTCTCGGAATCGCCCAAAATCTCAAGGGAGCCGCTCTCGTTCTTCCAATCAAGCGACACCCCGGCCTGCTTCGCAAGGATCTCGGTCGCATTTAAGGCCGCGGCCACTGCCGTATCAAGGCGCATGGCCTTGAGGACGGCCTTTACGCCGCCCTCCTCGATGCGTGAGAGGTCGAGCAGGTTCGTGATAAGGCTTACCAGCCTGTCCGTGTTCTGGTCGGCTATCTTCAGGAATTCCTTGCTCATTTCGGGTTCATCGAGGCCGCCTTCCATCAGGAGGTTAAGCGCCCCTTTTATCGAAGTAAGCGGTGTCCTTAACTCATGGGAGACGGTGGAAATAAAATTGCTCTTCATGTCGTCCACCTCCTTCTCCCTTGTAATATCCCTGAGGATGACAATCCTGCCTGCCAGCCCACCGTTTTCGTCACGTATGACCGAAGACATCCTTTTCAGCACCTTCCTGAAAGGTTTGATCATGACGATAGTTAAGGAGCTGTCCGTCTGCGGCGAGGCCAAGGCCTCCCTGTATTTTTTGATCAGCGCCTCGGGGTCTTCCACCTTATCCAGGAGTCGGTCCAGCAGCACCTGCACGGGCAGGTCCTTGACTTGGGACAGCTTAGCATCGAAGATATCCTCCGCCTCCGGGTTGAGCATGATTATGCGGTTGTCCCTGTCGAGCGCTACCAGACCGTCCCGAATCGAATTGATTATCGTCTCCGTCTGCTTCTTCTCCGCCTGGAGGAACTTGTTCGTTTCCTCAAGCCTGAACGCCATGTCGGTCACCCATTCGTTCGTCTCCTGCAGCCTTTCCGCATTCAATTTTGACTGTCTGTACGCCCGGGAAAGCTCCTTGGAGACACTTTCGAATTCCTTTTTCGCGCCGTCCAGGCTTTCAATCTTGTCTTTAAGGTTCATTGCCATATCGCCCATGCTTTTAGAAAGTACCTCGAGCTCCTTCGGCGACCGCACCAGGAGCCGGTATTCCAAATTGCCCTTCGAGAATTCCTCTGCGCCTTTTACCAGTGCGTTAATCGGCCTCGATACCCATCCGGCAATCCTGCCGCCTATGACAATGCCAAGGACGCAGGCGGCCATTACAAAACCGATGGCACCCTTGACGGCATTCTTCATATAATGGCGGATGCTTGTGTCGCTAAGCCCGGCCCTCATCGTCCCTATCCTGACCCCGTCTATAACCAGGGGCAGCGTGGAATCTATGAACCTCCCGCCATTATTCAGCCTCGTAACCCACGTTTCTTCCCGGCGCGCATTCAAGGCCGGTATCCGGTGCTGGTTGCGTACGGCACCGCTTTCAGGACTGATCCCGGCTTCTACGGAGGCGGCGATACTGCCGTCCCGGTTTAGGACTTCGATGAACTCAACGGGCGCTTCGGAGCCGGCGTCCGATTTTATCTTGGCCTCGATGGACTTAAAAAGCGTTATATTGTCCCGCCGTATCAGCTGGTCGCTCGCGTTTAAGGAAAGCTCGCCCAGTACGTCCGGTGCGTGATATAGGAACTTATTCTCCTTATCCTTCCAGTGCCCGTAGATAATGGAAAAAGAAGCTAGCACCCCCACGAACAGTATTGAGAGCGAGATATAGACCGATAGTCTCAGCTTGAGCGTGTCTCTTAGACCCAGCATGGCCAACTTATTCTTCCTTCCCGCTTACGCAGACTTCGGCCTCGGGATTTCCCTCGGAAGCGTCCTCAATCGATTCGAGCTGGAGCGTTTCTCTGGAAGTCAGGAGCTTCTCCATGTCCAGTATTATGACAAGCCTCCCCCCCACCTTCCCTACGCCGGAAAGAAATTCCGACCCTATGCCTTTCACGGTCTCCGGAGGGTCGGCTATATCCTCTTTGCCAAGGTATATGACCTCCGTCACCTCGTCCACCATGGCGCCGATAAGCCTCTCCCCCACCTTTACCACGAGGACTTTCGCCTTTCTGGCTTCCCCTTCCGGCGCCTCGAGCTTAAACCTCCTGCGCATGTCAATCACCGGGACCACGGTACCCCTGAGCGTGATTATCCCGTCCACGAACTGCGGGGTATTGGGTACCTTCGTGACCTTCTGGGGACGAATAATCTCCATAATGTTCATTATGTCGAGAGCGAACTCGCCGCCGCCCAGCTTAAAGACGGCCAACTGGATTTCATCCGAGGCCTGTTTTATGTTCTTTTCGTCTGTAATTTCCATAATATCCGCTATTTATATTCGACTCCGTAAATGCTCTTTACCATCTTCCTTACCGAAATATATTCGGCGTCCTTAACCGTCATAAAACCCGCGCAATCGGAATCTATGGACCTGAGTATTGCTTCCTGGCCGGGGTTGTCCGGTTTGAGCGCCAGCAGGGCCTCCTTGATCTTCTCTTTGGTAGGGCCGTTAATGTTCTTTCCGGCGGAAAAATTGAAGTTGGCGATATTATCCGACAGGTGTATGACCTTGAGGCCCTTCGGCAAGTATTGCCTGGCCACGGTCTCCATCACCCCGCCCGCGTCAAACTCACCTGCCAAAACGGCTTTTGCGACCGCGTCATGCCTGCCTAGATATTTATATTCCTTAAGGTCGTGCAGCTTTATCCCCTGTTCCGCCATTATAGCCCTCGGCATGAGGTGCGACGACGTAGATTTCTCGGAACCGAAGGCAAACGTCCTGCCAACCATTTCCGAGACCGAATTTATATCGCTGTCCTCCCTGGTTACAATGGCGGAGCGGGTGAAAGGCTGGCCCTTCCCGATAGTTTTCGCCATCGCCTCGACTCCGTATTTGTGTCTTGCCTCGATGTACGTCGTCGGCCCGAGGAAGCTGATGTCCACGTTGCCCATGCCTAAGTCATTGACAGCCGCCGCCATATCGTTGCCGGGCACTATCTCAACCTTCACATTAAGCCTTTCCTCCAGGTACTGCGCGAGCGGCCTGAACCTGCGCTTCATGGCATTCGGTTCTTCCAGGGGGGTCACGCCTATCTTCAGTATGCCGCTCTCGAGCCTGTAATCGGACGTCAGAGAGAACCTGTTTATCTCTTCACGGAGCAGGTCGGCCTGCTGGGCGAGCTCTACGACCGATAAGTCCATCTCCTCCGCCAGTCTCACGCTCATGGAGGTGATGTCCTTTATCTTCACCAGCGCGCGCACTATCTCCTGGCTGCCCTTTTTCTGCTCGGAGGTCGCCGATGCAATATTCTGCACCTTGTCCGAGACGTTCTCAACGGCCATGGTAATCTGCTTGCTGCCTTTGGCCTGCTCCGACATGGCGTTTTTGACCTGCTGGGTAATCTCGTTCATGCTCTCGGATGCGCGCATGATCTGCTCCGAGCCCTTGCTCTGCTCCTGCGTCGCTGTCACTATCTGCTGCACCATATTGCTTATCGACAGCATGGCCGCGGATACCTGCCTTATCCCTTCCGCCTGCTCTATGGTGGCCTTCTCGATCCCTTTCGACATTGAGGCCGCCTTTGAGGAACTATCGAGTATCTTCTTCAAGGCTTCCTTGGCCTCGTACGCTATCTTCACGCCCTGGTCCACGCTCTCCCTGCCGCTCTTAATCGAGGTTACGGCGTCCCTGGCCTCCGACTGGACCGCGCCAATGAGCTTCGCTATCTCCTGGGTGGACGAAGACGTCCTCTCGGCCAGGTCTTTTATCTCCGTCGCCACCACGGCGAACCCCTT
>JBEKYB010000208.1:0-4053 GCA_049511435.1 Nitrospirota bacterium
GCGGGCGGCATGGAGAGCATGACCAACGCCCCTTACGTCGTGAAGACCATGCGCTGGGGGCAGCGGCTCGGTAACGCCGAGATGGTGGATACGCTGATAAACGACGCCCTTTGGGACAGTTTTTACGACTGCCACATGGGCATCACGGCGGAGAACGTCGCGGAAAAATACCGGATAAGCAGGGTGGAGCAGGACGAGTTCGCCGCCCTGTCGCAGCAGAAGACGGAGCAGGCCATAAAAGCCGGCATATTCAAGGAAGAGATAGTCCCGCTTAAGATAAAGACGGAAAAAGGCGAGGAGAAGATTTTCGATACCGACGAGCACCCGAGGTTCGGGACGACGGTCGAGAACCTCTCGAAGCTGAAACCCGCATTCAAGGTGGACGGCACGATAACCGCGGGCAATTCCTCGGGCATCAACGACGGCGCGGCCGTCGTGCTGGTGGTGTCTAAGAGGAAGCTTGGCGAGATGAACCCGCCCTGGGCGTTCAGGATACTCGCGTCCCAGGCCTCCGCGCTCGACCCGGCCTTTATGGGGCTTGGGCCCATAACCGCATGCAAGGCGCTCCTGGCAAAGGCCGGCTGCACCGTCAACGACCTAGACTTAATCGAGGTGAACGAGGCCTTCGCCGCGCAGTCCATACAGGTGCGCAAAGAGATGGGATGGGACATGGACAAGGTGAACGTGCACGGCGGCGCAATCGCCATCGGCCATCCTGTCGGGGCGAGCGGAGCCAGGATACTGGTCACGCTCATGTACGAGATGGCGCGCCGGGACGTCACACTGGGCCTCGCGTCCCTTTGCATAGGGGGCGGCCAGGGCATCGCGATGATTATAGAGCGGGTGAGGTGACACGGAGTAAAAATCAAAGGGAGAGTTGCGGCCCTTGTTCTCGATTTGAAGGAGTGGACTCTCCCGGCCACATCTGTCCTAAGGAGTTTGGGAGTCGTCTATTAACCCTTAAGGCGCCGGAACGATCCCGCCTACAGGGCCGCAGATAGCATGAAAAGACCCGCGCCAACGCACCGTTTAATGGTGGTCGTTAATAATCTTAATTATATCATATAAGATTAATAAACCAATACCATAAAATGACGTGCTTTTTCTCGTTATTTATTCTATAATTGCCTGAAGATTTAACCTGTTTTTGGCATCGTGGCCCATTCCAAGAGGTATAAATTGCGGGTAAGACTTTTACTATCGGCAGCCGCTTTTGCGCTGGCGGCGGTCATGCTTCTGCCGGCCCTTTCGGGCATTATCTATGCCCAGGACAACGCCCCGGATTGCCGCCAGGAATCCCAGTGGGATCGCCTTATAAAAAAAGAAGGCGCGCCGGTCCGGGAACTCCTAAACAAACCTACGTTTTACCGGGAGGCGGAGATCAAGGGCCTCCCGTGCAGCGTCTCGGACTTCGAGTTCCTGCTCGACAGGCCCAGCACGTCGGTGGCGCTGGCGGGAAGGGTCCACAAATCGCTCGACCACTACCAGATAGAGGAGAAAAGACCCGGGGTTTTCCATGTGGAAGACGCGCCCGAGCTCTCCGGGGACCTAGAGGTGCTCACCAACCGGGCGGGCGAGAAGGTATATTACCTAGTCGGTTACTGGAAGCCCGTGCTTGGCATGAAGCTCCGGGGCAGGCTGGCCCTGGTCCTGGACTATAACGAAAAAGGCTCCGGGAGCGGCAAGGCCGTGGATGCAAAGGCCCGGGGTTATATACTCATCGAAAACGCCGTGGTGAGCGCGGCGTTCAGGGCCGTGGCGTATATGTTCCCGAAAAAGATAGACGCTCGCATAGACAGGTTCGCCACCGCCGTCTCGAAGGTCATTTGTGCCGTGCACGACGACCCGGAGAGCGCCTGCAAATGGGTGGATAGCGCCCCGCACGTCTCCCGTCATGAGGCCAGGGAGTTCAGGGAGCGTTTTTCCGCCGGCAAGATATAAGAGCCGTTCTGCTATAATCTAAGCATGACAACCCTGGCAGCCGTCTCAGGCATTGCGCTTATATTAGTCGTCCTGTGGGACGGCTTCGAGACTATCGTGCTGCCGCGGCGGGTGACCAGGAAGATACGGCTCGCCCGCTTTTTCTACCGCTTTACCTGGAGGATATGGTCGCGCGCGGTCGGCGCCGTGTCCGCCGGGAACCGCAAGGAAACCTGGTTCGGCTACTACGGGCCGATGTCCCTGCTCATGCTCTTAAGCCTATGGGGCGGCTGCCTTATATTCGGCTTCTCGCTTCTCCAGTGGGCGGACGGCTCCCAGGTCAATACCCAAGGCGGGAACGCCGGGTTCTGGACAGACTTCTATCTCAGTGCGACTACATTTTTCACCCTGGGGCTCGGGGATGTAACCCCGCGCTCCACCGTCGCGCGCGTGCTCACGGCCGCCGAAGGCGGCCTGGGTTTCGGGTTCCTGGCCCTGGTCATCGGCTACCTCCCGGCGCTGAACCAGTCCTTCTCCCGGCGCGAGGTCAACATCTCGCTCCTCGACGCGAGGGCGGGCTCGCCGCCTTCCGCCGCCGAGATGCTCAGGCGCCACGCCGGCGAGTACGGCCTGGATGCGCTACAGGAACTCCTGGCCAAATGGGAAACCTGGTCGGCGGAACTGATGGAAAGCCACCTGTCCTACCCGGTGCTCGCGTACTTCCGCTCCCAGCACGACAACCAGTCATGGCTTTCCGCGCTCACGACGGTGATGGACACATGCGCGCTGACGATGGTAGGACTTGATGGCGTATGCGAGAGGCAGGCCCGTCTGACATTCGAGATTACGCGGCATGCGGTGCTGGACCTCTCCCATGTCTTCGGAAGGGCGCCGTCCGAACCCGAGGTGGACCGGCTGCCGCCTGAAGGGCTTGCGGAGCTCCGGGCCATCCTGTCGGCGTCGGGCTTCAACCTGCCGGAAGGCGAAGACGTCGGCCTGAAACTGGCCGAGATAAGGGCGATGTACGAGCCTTACGTCTATTCCCTTTCCAGGTTCCTTCACATGAGCCTCCCGCCGTGGATGCCCGGCCCCGGGTGGGAGGATAACTGGCAGACCAGCGCGTGGAGGCTAGGTACTGGGCCTCGCGGGCCCGGCTTGCCTCGGGGTGGATTGAAGCATTTTTGATGTTGGCGGTTTGGGGACGAGCAAGGCAGTCTTTCCGGCGGCACGCAAGCTATGGTAACGTATAGTCTTCCTTTAAAAAACGCTCCGAATAAAGCGTGACGGCGTCGTCGGAGTTCAGGAGGGCGTCCAGCTGCCTCGTATAAGAAATAAGCCTGCCTAGCTGGTCCAGTATGGGCTCCATCTTCTCCCTGCCAAGACCCGGGAGCCTTGCGATTATGAGGTCCCCCTTAATCTTAAGGCCGAACCCGTGCTCCTTCAGGATTATCGAGATAAGCTGCACCCGCCTGGAGCGCTTCGTAATCTCGGTCGCACCCCCGGCAAACCTGAAGTAAATGTGGTTGTTACGCGCGTTATCGCTTAAGTAGCAGTCCAGCATATTGAAATGGTAACCGAACCTCAGGCTGAGGTTCACATAGTCCTTGGAGGCCACGGCGACGTTATACCCGGCGTCCGCGGCCATGTCGGGCATCCTAACCATGCTGGACAAGAAATCTCTGGGCCTGAGGTTCACCATATCCGAATGCCACACCCCTTCGTGCGCCATCCCTTTTATGATCGCCCTGAGTGGTATGGAGGCCACTTCTTCGGCGGAAGCGGCCTTCTGCCCCTTAGGAGTCGTCAGTGCCTCGCCGATATCAATTATGATTATGCCGGCCGGGACCGGAAGCTCCAGTCTTTTTGCCGAGCCGCCCTTGGCGCCGCGGCTCGCCTTCAATATAAGCTCGGACACCGATTTTTCATGGATGAACCGGATGATGTCGTGTATGGTGGCGCACCCCTCGGGGGTAAAGCTGTCCATCATGGGGTCGATGAGGTTCAGGGGTGAGATGTACTTGAGTATCAGCCTGTTCTTGCGGTACTCGTAGAGGTGCTCCATGCCCGGCTCTTTCCGCCAGGAGTTTACAAGCTCCTGCACGAACCCTTCGTATACTACCGCGCCGCCGTCAT
>JBEKYB010000209.1:0-4027 GCA_049511435.1 Nitrospirota bacterium
GAGCTGCTCCGCCTCATAACATTCTTCACGGTGGGCGAGGACGAAGTCAAGGCCTGGACGGTGCCCGCCGGGACGAAAGCGCCGCAGGCGGCGGGCAAGATACATACGGACTTCGAGAGGGGTTTTATCCGGGCCGAGGTAGTCACCTACGATGACCTGGTCGGGCTGGGTTCCTGGCACTTGGCGAAGGAGAAGGGGGTATTGAGGCAGGAGGGTAAGGAATATGTCGTCAAGGACGGCGACTGCCTGCTTTTCAAGTTCAATGTATAATCTCCTTGATTTTTCCCGTTTTTTGTGTTATTAAACTTAACTTCTAACTTTTTGCAAAGGTCGAACTCCTTGCTCCCGGGCGGGATGGCGGCGCGTTTTGTTCCGCGCGATAACACCCATAGCCGCCGGGGGCTAAATTATCCAGAAGGAGGTGAATGAAATGAAAGATTACGAGAGCATATTCATCCTTAGCCCTTCGATTGACGAGGCCGAGGCCGAGCGCATTTCCCAGAGGATGCAGGAAGTGGTGAAGAGCAGCGGCGGCGAGGTGGTAAGGGTCGAGAGATGGGGTAAGAGGAAACTGGCCTATCCGGTAAAGAAGCACAAGAAGGGCGAGTATATCCTGCTGCAGTTAAGGGGCGTGGCCGGGACGGTCACCGAACTCGAACGAAACTACAAGATGACCGAAGCGGTAATTAAATACCTTACGGTGCATCTTGAGAAGGAGGCCCTCGCGCACTTGGCGAGGACCCTACAGGCCCAGCAGCAGGCCCAGGAAGCAGCCGCGCTAAGGGCTGCCGCAGCCGAGGCCCAGGCAGGTGAACCCGCCGCGGCGACCCCGCCCGAGCCCGAGCAGGCCCAGGAGGGCGAGTCCACGGAAGAAGAGTCCAAGGAGCAGTAAATGGCAAGTTTCAATAAGGTCATCCTGATGGGCAACCTCACCAGGGACCCAGAACTCAGGTACAACCCGAACGGCACGGCGGTAGCCAACTTCTCCATTGCGCTCTCCAGGAAGTATAAGCAGGGCGAGGAGTTCAGGGAAGAGGTCAGCTATATCGACATAGTCGTATTCGGCAAGCAGGCCGAGAACTGCGGGCAGTACCTCGGCAAGGGCAGCGGCGTGCTCGTCGAGGGCAGGCTCCAGCAGAGGCGCTGGGAGACTGACGACGGCCAGAAACGCAGCAAGGTCGAGGTCGTGGCCGTTTCGGTGCAGTTCATGCCGAGGGGCCAGCAGGGGGCGGCCGGGTCTACCAAGGAGCCTGCCGAATCGGGAGAGATGGTTGACGAGGGGGATATCCCCTTTTAATATCGCGGAGGCAAAATGCAGGTAGAAAAGAAAAGACGCTTTCAAAGGAAGAAGGTCTGCCACTTCTGTGCGGATAAGATTCCATTTATAGATTACAAGGACACGAGGACCTTGAGGGGCTTTGTGACCGACCGGGGTAAGATAATCCCGCGCCGCATATCCGGCAACTGCGCAAAGCACCAGCGCGAGATTACCACCGCCGTCAAGCGCTCGAGGAACATCGCGCTCCTGCCCTTCGTCGGCGAAAGGTTTTAATATCAGGGCGGGAGGGGCGCTAAGCCCTTCCCGCCCGATGAATAAATAATGACCCTTCCCGCTAATCCCCCCCATAAACAAAGGCTTGTCCCGGGCCCGGCAGTCCTGGCCCTTGTCATAACCGTGTCCTTTCTGTTCATACCTGTACTCGGGGCATTCATGATGATGCTCCTGCCGGCGCCGATAGGCTACGTCAGGGTCAAAAACGGCCTGACCGCGGCTATTTCGGTGTCGGCCCTATGCATTGCCGTGGGAGGCCTTGCGGGCGGGTTCCCCGTGGTAACCGCCGTAACATTCGCGTTGTGCGTCTGCGGGTTGTCGCTGGGCGGGTCGGCCTTTAAGCAGGAGCCGGACGACCGCGCGGTGCTGAAAGGGACGGTTATACCCATATTGGCGCTGGCCCTCCTTCTGGGAGCTTATTTCGTATCAGCCGGGATAAACCCGGGGCCGCTGCTCGATAAGGCCCTGGCGGAAGGGTTGGACGAGTCCGTCAAGCTCTACGCCCAGATGGGCATGTCCCGGTCGGACATCGATGCCATAATGCCGTCGCTGAAGTTATTCGTCAGGATAATCACGGACTACCTTCCCGCGATAGCCGTCGCCACGATGGCAAGCGTAAGCTCCGCCAGCTGGCTGCTGCTGAAGCGGCACTGCGCGAGGAGGGGCATTGTACCCGTAAGCGAGAAGTTCCTGCAGCAGTGGCGCGCCCCCGACCTCCTGGTATGGGGGATAATAGTCCCTGGCTTCCTGATGATACCCGAGTTGCCCTGGCTCAGGCTGATTGCAGGGAATGTCCTTTTTTGTTTTGCGATAGTCTATCTCTTCCAGGGGCTGGCCGTACTCAACCACTTCTTCGACAGGCTGGGTCTTTCTCCCGTCCTCAGGACGATAGGATACCTCGTCATAGCACTCCAGCCGTTCCTGATAGTGGCGATATGGGCGCTCGGGTTTTTCGACACATGGGCTGATTTCCGGAAAATAAGACCGAAGCGAGTTGCATAATCGACACACGCAAGCTGCCGGATGTGGAGGAAATGCCACAGATGTACCATGCAGGCCCCTAAACATCAGTGTTCCCTCCCTTTAACTGCCCGTACATCCCCCTTTAAATCAAGGGATGACGGGGCGGCGCGAGGGGTGGCACTGAATTTGCAACTGCATTAAATACAAGAAGAAAAAGGTAAAAAAAAGCTTGACAAAAAAGGTTTTAGGGTGCTATATTCGCCCAAGCCGTTCTAATCGCTCAATTATTAAACTATTTTAATTAGATGGAAAAGCTTTAAGGGGAGGTGGAAGTAAAAATTTCATAGTCTGTTATTCTAAAATTCTGCAGAAAGGAGGAATACGGTCTAAACGCAACTGAAGTTCCAACTGTGGCAAATCTATCGTTGTTTGGATGCATCATATGGCAGGATTTAAAAGGAGGAGAATAAAGATGAAGAGATTTTCAATAGCTTTACTTATCGGCATGATAGTCCTGGCTAGCGCCGGGGTAGCGGCCGCCGAGGTCACCGTTGGCGGCGACATCGAACTCCGTTACGACCTCTGGGACAACCTCGCCCTCGGCAACGCGCCCAATTTGGTTCAGGGTGCCACTTCCTCTAAGACACAGAGCTTCTTCGCCGATCGCATACTCTTGAACGTGGACGCGAAGATAACCGAAGGCCTCGAGGCCTACGTAGAGATGCAGACCGCGAATAACGGCGCGAGCCAGCGCGTCTGGGGCGGCCCTTCGACAAACGTCTATGGCAGCGAAGTAGTTTCCGCTGACAACTTCGAGGGAGAAAGCATGGCCATCCGGCAGGCTTGGGTAAACTTCATGATCCCGGGCATACCTGTCGGCGTGAAGATAGGCCATCAGCCGCTGGCGCTCGGCCACGGCATATTCATCGATACCCAGAGGGACGGCTCGGACGCGATACTCGTTTACTCCAAGCCCCTCCCGAACCTGCTCATCGCAGCCGTATACAACAAGGTCGCCACGACCTCGAGCAGTATCCCCGGCGTACCGGCTACGGTTTATGTAAATTCGCATCATGACGTAGACGCTTATGCAGGCCTTGCGAACTTCACATTCATCCCGAACAACACCGTCGGTGTATTCTATGCCTGGGCCCACGACCCCCTAACGCACCCCTTGGGCGCGGACGTCGCCAGGCTCCAGGACTTCGGCGCCATAGCGGACGGCACAATCGGCCCCTTGAGCTACAAGGCCGAAGTTGACTATCAGAACATCAACGCCGACGTCGTGACCGCAGCCGGCGGCGACACCACCATAGGTGTCCAGAATGCATGGGCCGGCATGGCTGGCGCCAGCGCGAACATTGTGAACCTGGTCAACATCGGCGGGGAAGCCGCCTATGGCACAGGCACTAACCCCAACCAGGCAAATACGGGCAAAGGCGCTTTCTCCGATCCTATTGCCAGGACCTACGCCACGCCGTACGGCCTGACCTCTTACAACTACGCCTTCCT
>JBEKYB010000210.1:0-3982 GCA_049511435.1 Nitrospirota bacterium
TTGGGGCGGAGCAGTTCAGTAAGATGAAGACCGGGGTGGTGATAATCAACACATCGAGGGGCAGCGTAATCGACGTGGCCGCGCTCCTCAGGGCGATAGCGGACGGGAAGGTCTCGGCCGTCGGCCTGGACGTCCTGGACGAAGAGCCCGCGACACGCGAGGAGGCCGAACTCTTAAGCTCGATATTCCGGCAAAAATATCACCTCGAGACGGTGCTTGCGAACAGCATCCTGCTCCGCTTGAGGAACGTGGTGATAACACCGCACAGCGCGTTCAATACCCGCGAGGCAGTCCAGAGGATACTCAAGACCACGGTGGAAAACATTGCCGCGTTTATTCAGGGACGGCCGCAGAACCTGGTCGGCGGGACCGGTGCCGGGAGGCTTGCGGCATAAAAGGGAGGTTCTGATGGCTAAGGTTGCGATAAACGGGATGGGGCGGATAGGCCGCGCCACTTTCAAGATAATCATGGATACGCCCGGCCTAGAGCTTGCGGCGGTGAACGACCTGGTCCCCGCCGAGAACCTCGCGTACCTGCTGAAATACGACACGGTATACGGACGCTACGATAGGGTTGTGGAGTCGGGCAAGGACACCCTGGTAGTGGACGGGATGTCGGTCAAGGCGCTGAGCGAGAAGGACCCTGAGAAGCTGCCGTGGCGGGAGCTTGGCGTGGAGCTGGTCTTCGAGTGCACCGGCGCCTTCACCAAAAAGCCGGACCTTCAAAAGCACATAACCGCCGGGGCGAAGTACGCCATACTCTCCGCGCCCTCGAAGGACGACGAGGTCATAACGATAGTGCCCGGCGTGAACAACCCGCAAAAGACGCCCGAGGTAATATCCTGCGCGAGCTGCACGACCAACTGCATCGCCCCGGTCGTCGAGATAATAGGCAGAAGGATTGGCTTCAAGAAGGCAGTCATGACCACGGTGCACGCGTACACGGCGTCTCAGATGCTGGTGGACACCGCGAGCAGGAAGATGAGGAGGGGCAGGGCCGGCGCGGCCAACCTGGTCCCTACGTCCACCGGCGCCGCGAAGGCGGCGACTAAGGCGCTGCCCGAGTACGCCGGACGCTTCGACGGGATAGCCGTCAGGGCGCCGGTTCCGGTCGGGTCTATTGCCGACCTCGTCTTCGTGCTGGAGAGGCGGACGACAAAGGAGGAGGTCAACGGGATTTTCAGGGAAGAGTCAATGGGCTCGCGGTACGAAGGTATACTGGGCGTATCGGAGGACCCGATAGTCTCCGCCGATATCATAAGGGACACCAGGGCGTCGGTAGTGGACCTCGATATGACGCAGGTGGTTGACGGCGACCTGCTCAAGGTCATGAGCTGGTACGACAATGAATGGGGCTACTCATGCCAGATGGTGAGGGAGGCGACGAGGATATTCGGCATCTCGGTGAGTGCCGGGAGAAAGGCCGCCTGAGCCCTCACCCACCGACCCCTCCCCCGGAAGGCGAGGGGAGTGATAGGTATGGAAAAAAATAAAACAGGCGCCGCCTACATCGGCACCTCGGGCTGGAACTACAAACACTGGAAAGGGCCGTTTTACCCGGACGGCATGCCGGACAGCAAACTCCTCGAGTTCTATTCGCGGCGCTTCAGGACAGTGGAACTGAACACGACCTTCTATCACCTGCCCCTTGAGACGAGCGTCAAGAGCTGGCGTGACAGCGTGCCCGAGGACTTCATCTTCGCGGTTAAGGCCAGCCGCTTCATCACGCATATAAAACGCCTGAAGGACGCCGGGGACGCGGTAAAGACCCTGCTCGGCCGGATGAAGCCGCTGGGCCGGAAGATGGGGCCGGTGCTATTCCAGCTCCCGCCCACTTTCGGCTTCGACATATCAAGGCTGGAGGAATTCCTCGATGCCCTCCCGCGCGGCCCGCGCTACGCGTTCGAGCTTAGGAACCAGGCATGGTTCAAGCCCGAGACCTACGACACGCTTTCAAGGCACGGCGCCGCTTTTTGCGTATACGACCTCAAGGGGGTATTCGCACCGAGGGAGGTTACATCCAGTATCGTCTATTTCAGGCTGCACGGCCCGGGCGGCGCGTATGCCGGCTCCTACGGCGACGACTTCCTCTCAGGCCTCGCGCAGTCGTTCGCCCGGTGGATCGGCGAGGGCAAGGACGTTTACTGCTACTTCGACAACGACGAGGCGGGCTATGCCGCGAAAAACGCGCTAAAACTTTCTGAACTGATGGAGGCCTACTCGGCGCCCAGGGCGGCCTGAGGCATAACTACCGCCACGGGGAACTCGGCCAACACTTCCTCCGCTCTCAGCCATAGCTTCCCGTCGATATCAACGCTCGATACCTTCTCGCCGGTCAGGGCGTTCACGTACTCGCCAGTCCCGTCTGGCCCGTCCGGCGGCAGCTCGATGAGCGTGCCCTGCCAGACGTCCGGCCCGACGGGCAGGTCGTCGGGCTCCTTCAGGAGTTTCGCAAGTAGCCGCGGCGCGACGGCTATTATGGATATTCCCTGGTGCGTCCTCGAGAAAACGCACAGGTGCGAGCCCCTGTTCCCTTCCGCCGCAAGTTTATTATAATCGCCGTCCCGGAAAAGCCGCTCGTGGCGTTTCCTCAGGGAAAGTATTCTCCATATCAGATAGAGCTTCGCCCGGCCGTCCCCGATATTTTCAAGCATCTCCCGGACAAACGGAATCGGGCCGCCTGTGCCTGCGGCGGCCCTGGACTTTATTCCGTCCAGCATCTCCCGCCTCAGCCCGTAATCTACCGGTCTCCTGTTGTCCGGGTCTACCAGGCTCAGGTTCCATATCTCGTCGCCCTGGTAGATGTCGGGCACGCCGGGGGACATGAGCTTGAGTAGCGTCTGTGACAGGCTGTTGTATAGCCCGAGCCTGGAGACTTTTTTTAGGAAAGCCGTCATGTCTTCGACGAAAATTTTGCGGCCCCTGTTAAGCGTCGCCTTCACGAACTCCACCAGCGCGTCCTCGTACTGCTGGTTCGGGTTTATCCAGCTCATGTGCACCTTGGCCTCGCGCGCGGCCTTCACCATGTAAGCTACCATGCGCTCCGAGAACCGGGCCATCGCCTTATCGTCCATTTCGCCCAGCGGCCATGAGCCTACCAGCGTCTGGTACAGCATGTATTCATCGTTCCTGCCGGGCGCAAGCTTGCCGTCCACCTTCCTTTTGTTCTTCTCGTTCAGCTTGCTCCAGCGGCCGATGCGGGCCTTCCACTCGCCGGGGATTTCGCTAAGCACGTTTATCCTCATCCGCACGTCCGCCGCCCTCTTGCTGTCGTGCGTGGAGGTCGCCAGCATCGAGTGCGGCCAGCGCTTCACCCTCTCCATGTTCGCATGGTGGAATGCCTGCACCGAGACGCCGAAGCGGGAGGGGTCGCTGCCCACCTCGTTCAACGAGATGAGCCGGTTATAGATATAAAAGGCGGTGTCCTCTAACCCCTTGGCCGTGACCGGGCTGGTGAACTGCTGGAGCTTCATCGCGAAATTCCTCGCATCGCGAATGAACTCCTCGCTTCGTTCGCCGGAGTTCTCCAGGAGCAGGACTGCCCTGAAGAAGTCGAACACGCTCACGTCCGCCGTCCGGGTGCGCTTCCTGGCCAGCTTCACGGCCCAGTAGATATGCGTAACGTCGTCCTCGGACAGGCCGTCCGCGGTGATGTATGTCCTGTAGACGGGGAAGCAGGCCACCACCTCCCGTATCGCCTCCCGTAGGCTGTTCAGGGTGAAGTCCCTCGTGTGGCGGTCCGAATCGGATATCCGGCCCAGCATGCTGGCCAGCACGTTCAGCTCGCTGGCTAATGCTACCCGCATGATGAGCCGCTTCGAGCTGTACAGGAGCCGCTCGAAGTCGACGGGATGCCCCACGAAAGATGAATATACGCGTTCCATCCGGGCGGCGGCGCGCTGGTCCACGAAGAGCCCGTCGACCAGCCTCGAGAAGTCGTATCCGGTCGTCCCGTGCACCGGCCAGTCCGGCAGGTGTTCGT
>JBEKYB010000211.1:0-3955 GCA_049511435.1 Nitrospirota bacterium
GAAGTTGTAAAAGAAGGAGACCGGCCTCAGGATGGTCGAGGGGATGCCCGACGATTTCAGGTATTTTTCTATCTGGCTCTTGCTCTCGAAGTGCGGGATGCCGGTCTTCTCGTTAGCGGCGCTGACGGAGCTGTAGACAAAATGTTTTATCCCCGCCGCCTTTGCCGAGTCCGTCAGCAGCTTGCCCTGACGGATTTCCGCGTCCATCCCCTTATCAAACGGTGTAAGAACGGCAAAAACTCCATATGCCCCTTTAAGCGCCCTGTCCAGGGACGACCTGTCATCGAGGTCCCCCTTGACCACTTCCGCACCCTTATGGGCAAGACTTTGCGCGCCCGGAGCCGCCGGGTCGCGCGTAAGGGCTCGTACCTTCCAGCCCGCATCCAGGAGCGCCCTGGCCACCGCCCCGCCCTGATGCCCGGTCGCACCCGTCACAAGTATTATCTGGTCTTTCCTATCCATAAAAGGCCTCCTTTGTAATAAGCCTCTTCACTTTAGTATAGCTCTGTCCGGGGATTATGACAAAAGGGTCGTCGGAGGAAAAAAGGGGAAAAACTAAAAAAAAACCCACTCCCTCCTGTAAGGGAGAGAGTGGATTTTTTGTCTAAAGCCGTCCTGTCCGGTTTACATGTCGTAATACAGGAAGAACTCGTAAGGGTGCGGCCTGAGCCTCATGGCGTCCACTTCCTTGCTGCGCTTGTAGGAGATCCAGACGTCTATCACGTCCTGGGTGAAGACGTCTCCCTTCAGCAGGAAGGCGTGGTCGTTCTCCAGGTTGTCGAGCGCCAGTTCCAGCGCGCCCGGCATGGAAGGAACCTTCGCCAGTTCCTCGGGGCTGAGGTCGTAGATGTCCTTGTCGAGCGGCTGGCCCGGGTCTATCTTGTTCTCTATGCCGTCCAGTCCGGCCATGAGCATGGCCGCGAAAGCCATGTACGGGTTGCAGGACGGGTCGGGGAACCGGACTTCGCAGCGTTTCGCCTTCGGCGAGGGCGAGTACATGGGTATCCTTACGGATGCGGAGCGGTTACGGCCGGAATACGCCAGGTTTACCGGGGCCTCGAAACCGGGTACCAGCCTCTTGTATGAGTTGGTGGTCGGGTTCGTAAGCGCGGCAAGGGCGGGCGCGTGTTTCAGGATGCCGCCGATGTACCAGAGCGCCATCTGAGAGAGGCCTGCGTAGCCGTCGCCAGCGAAAAGGGGCTTGCCGCCCTTCCAGAGAGACTGGTGGGTGTGCATCCCGGAGCCGTTATCTCCGAATAGGGGCTTCGGCATGAAGGTCGCGGTCTTGCCGTTTCTCTTGGCGACGTTCTTGATTATATATTTGAAATACATGAGCTGGTCCGCCATCTTGACTAGGGGCGAGAACCGCATGTCGATCTCGGCCTGGCCGGCCGTGGCGACCTCGTGGTGCTGCTTCTCGATGTAGATGCCGACCTTCTGCATCTCCATGACCATCTCGGTGCGTATATCCTCCTGGGAGTCCGTCGGCGGCACCGGGAAGTAGCCCTCCTTGTGGCGCGGCTTGTAGCCCAGGTTCGGGTTCTCTTCGCGGCCGGAGTTCCATATGCCTTCGACGGAGTCTACGAAGTAGTAGCCGGAGTTTGCGGTCTGGTCGAACATCACGTCGTCGAATATGAAGAACTCGGGCTCCGGGCCGAAATAGGCGGTATCCGCTATCTTTGTGGACTTCATGTATTTTTCGGCCTTCATTGCTATCCAGCGCGTGTCGCGGGAGTAGTTCTCTTTAGTTATCGGGTCAACGATGGTGCAGATGAGCGAGAGAGTGGGGTATTGCGTGAAAGGGTCCATCACGGCGGTATCCGGGTCGGGCACGACCAGCATGTCCGAGTTGTGGATGGACTGCCAGCCGCGTATTGAGGAGCCGTCAAAACCCAGGCCGTCCTTGAAAAGGTCTTCGGTCAGCTCGTCCACCGGGCATGAGAAATGCTGCCACAGGCCGGGGAAGTCCATGAACTTCATGTCGAACATCACTGCGCCGTTCTTCTTTGCCAGCTCCAATACTTCTTTTGGTGTCATACGTTCCCTCCGTTTTTAAGATTTCCTGCCGCTTTTGACCCTATATGGCCGCTTCGCCGCGCTCGCCGGTGCGGATTCTCACCACCTCGAGCACTTCCGTGACGAAGATCTTCCCGTCGCCTATCCTGCCCGTCTTGGCAGTATTCTCGATCGTCTCGATCACCTGTGGCATGAGCGTGTCGGACGTGATTATTTCCAGCTTGACCTTTGGCAGGAAGTCCACCACGTATTCCGCGCCCCTGTAGAGCTCCGTGTGCCCCTTCTGTCTGCCGAAGCCCTTCACCTCGCTCACGGTGATGCCCTGGATACCTATCTCGTTTAAGGCGTCCTTCACCTCGTCGAGCTTGAAAGGCTTGATTATCGCCTCTATCTTCTTCAAACCGCCACCTCCTTCAATGGACAGGAACCGTCCCGGACGACCGTTAAAGTTATCAAGAAAAACGTATTTTGTAAAGGAATTAGTATTCTTATAGATGGTCTATATAAACTATCGTTAATCCTCCTTTTTAAGACGAGAGCAAAGACCGTGCCCGGAAAAATAGAAATCTTTTAACTGATTGAATACAAAAGGGTAACAAAAAATGAAACAAAAAAAAAGGATTTTCTCAAAAATTCTCTTGATGAAACCTTAGGCAAATGCACAAAAAAGAGGCAGATTTTTTTGTTTTCTATCGGATTTTCATCGCCTCTACCAACTCCCTTTCGTCCCAGTCCTTAGTAATTACCACCTCGCCTATCCGCCTCGGCAGGACCATCTTAACCTTCCCGCCCTCGGCTTTTTTGTCGTGGCCAATAGCGTCCAGGACGGATGCAGGAGCAAACTCCGGCATCTTAACGGGCAGGCCATATGCCTCAAGGAGGGCCTCGATGCGCTCAGGGACATCAGGCCCGCAGAGGCCGGTATTTTTTGCCAGTCTGGCGGCGGCCACCATCCCGATGGATACGGCCTCGCCATGGCGGTAGCCCGTGTAGTTGCTTAAAGCCTCGACGGCATGTCCGACAGTATGGCCGAAATTCAAGATGGCCCGGAGACCCGACTCGCGCTCGTCCCTGCCCACGACAGATGCCTTTATCTCGCATGAGCGCCTTATGATATGGGTGAGAGCCTCTGGCTCCTTTCTGAGTATTTCTCCTCTGTTCCGCTCAATGTACTCGAAAAAGTCCGCGTCGGATATCACGCCGTATTTGATGACCTCGGCCATTCCCGACAGGAACTCCTCCATCGGGAGCGTGCCGAGCGTGTCGATGTCAGCGAGGACGTGGACCGGCTGATAGAACGCGCCTATCATGTTCTTGCCGAGCTTATGGTTGACCCCAGTCTTGCCGCCTACGGAGGAATCAACCTGGCTTAGGAGCGTGGTCGGGACCTGGACAAACGGCACACCGCGCAGGTACGTCGCCGCGACAAAACCCGTAAGGTCTCCTATGACACCGCCGCCCAGCGCGACTAAAGCGCACGTCCTGTCGAAGCGGCGCATGGTCAGCCAATCGTAAGCACGGGAGGCGGATTCAAGGGTTTTATGCTCCTCGCCGTCCGGGATTACGAGAAGCTCGGGCGAGAGACCGGCGGATTTCAATGACTCCACAGTGGAGTCCCCGTACAGCGGCGCGACCTTGTCGTTCGTGATGACGCCCGTGCGCATTTCAAGCCCGAGGCCGGACATCCTCTGTCCAAGCATTGAGAGCATCCCGGGGCCTATCTCAATATCGTACGAGCGGGCGCCAAGGTCTACATGTACTGTTTCCATTTTCGCTTTATATTTTCGCACGGACGGCTTTCATTACCCTGTCCGCGACATCCTCGATGCTGATACCAGAAGTGTCTATCATTATGTCGGCCTGGCGGTAGTAAGGGTCCCTGCTCTGCATAAGCTCCCTTATCCGGCAAAGCGGGTCCTGCCCCTGAAGGAGCGGGCGG
>JBEKYB010000212.1:0-3938 GCA_049511435.1 Nitrospirota bacterium
GTCCGAAGGCAAGGAAGTTGACTTCGCGACGCTCCAGTACATACATATCCACAAGACGGGTGCGCTCATCCGCGCCTCGGTAAGGATAGGGGCGATTGCCGCCGGGGCGGACGACAGGCAGCTTGGCGCACTGACGCGCTACGGGCAGGATGTGGGTCTGGCATTCCAGGTAGCCGATGATATACTTGATATTGTCGGCACTCAGGATGAGATTGGAAAAGACGTCGGGAGCGACGAGGCGCGCGGAAAGAAGACGTACCCGGCTTTCGTGGGCCTGGACGCATCTCGTGAACTTGCCGGTCAGCTATCCGGCTCGGCAATCGAGGCCTTGAATATTTTCAGGGACGGGGCTGACCCGCTCCGCGAGATAGCGCGGTATATAGTTTCGAGAAAGAACTGAGCAAGACAAAGGAGGAACCATGTCCGTCCTGGACAGCGTAAACAGCCCGTCCGATATCAAGCGCCTGAGCGTAAAGGAACTGACGGCGCTTGCCGAGGACATGCGGGAAGAGATAATAGCGGTGGTCTCGGCTAACGGCGGGCACCTGGCGTCAAGCCTCGGGGTGGTGGAGCTCACCCTCGCCATGCATTTTGTCTATAATACCCCCGGGGACAAAATAATCTGGGACGTGGGCCACCAGGCCTACGCGCACAAGCTCCTCACCGGACGGCGCGACAGTTTCCATACCCTCAGGAAGCAGGACGGGATAAGCGGCTTCCCGAAGCGGTGCGAAAGCCCCCACGACTGCTTCGACGTAGGCCACTCCAGCACCTCAATATCCGCGGCGCTGGGCATGGCGGCCGCCAGGGACATGAAAGGCGAAGGGTACAAGGTAGCCGCCGTCATAGGCGACGGCTCGATGACCGCGGGCCTCGCCTTCGAGGGGCTGAACCAGGCGGGGCATCTGGCCCGGGACCTGGTCGTGGTCTTAAACGACAACGAGATGTCCATCTCGAATAACGTCGGCGCACTCTCGAACTACCTGAGCCGCATAATAACGAGCGAAAAAGCGGACAGGCTGAGGCGGGAGGCGGAACAGTTCCTCCGGAAGCTGCCGAGGTTCGGCGAGCAGGTCCAGAAGGTGGTCTCTAAGACCGGGGAGTCCATCAAGGGCATCTTTGTCCCGGGCATGCTCTTCGAGGAAATGGGTTTTTCCTATATCGGCCCCGTGAACGGGCACGACCTAGACCGGCTGATAAACACACTGAAGGACGCGCGGGCGAGGAAAGGGCCGGTGCTGGTGCATGTCCTGACCCAAAAGGGCAAGGGGTACGAGCCTGCGGAAAAGAACCCAACGCTCTTCCACGGCACCCCGCCGTTCGACGTCGAGTCCGGCGAGGCCCAGAAGTCATCCGCGCTCTCATATACCGATGTTTTCGGCGAGGCCCTGACTAGCATCGCCAGGGAGGATAAACGGGTAGTCGCCATCTCCGCCGCCATGCCGGAGGGGACGGGGCTTTCGGCCTTTGCGAAGGAGTTCCCCGACCGTTTCTTTGACGTAGGCATCGCGGAGCAGCACGGGGTGACATTCGCCGCCGGGCTTGCGGTTTGCGGCTTGAAGCCGGTGACCGCTATATATTCCACTTTCCTGCAGCGCTCGTACGACCAGGTCGTCCACGACCTCTGCATGCAGAAACTGCCCGTCGTGCTCTCGATGGACAGGGCAGGCATTGTGGGCGAGGACGGCGAGACCCATCAGGGCCTTTTCGACATATCCTATCTGAGGCACGTGCCGAACCTTGTTTTCATGGCTCCAAAGGACGAAAACGAGCTTAGGCACATGCTCTATACCGCACTCAGCCTCGACTGTCCCGCCGCGCTCAGGTACCCGCGCGGGAAGGGAGTGGGCGTGGCCCTGGACGAAACCTTCAAGGAAATACCCGTCGGCCAGGCCGAGCTTTTGCAGGAGGGGACCGACCTCTACATTTTCGCGATTGGGAATACCGTCTACCCATCCATGAAAGCCGCCCTTGCCCTTAAGGATAAAGGGTTGTCGGTCGGGGTGGTGAACGCGCGGTTCATAAAGCCGCTAGACAGGGACCTCCTGATGCATGCCGCGGCGGAGACCAGGAGGGTCCTGACCGTCGAGGAGAACGTCCTGGCAGGCGGTTTCGGGAGCGCGGTGCTCGAAATGTTCGAGGAAGCCGGTGTCACGGACATCGCAGTCAAGCGCCTGGGCGTGCCGGACATGTACGTTGAGCAGGGCACTCAGGCCCAGATACGCAGGAGGCTCGGGCTTGACGCGGAAGGCATCGCCGATGCGGCGCTGGCGTTCATGAACAAGGCGGTCGGCGAAACGGTCCTGTCCGAAAAGCGGTGATACGGAATAGGCTCGACACTGAGCTGGTAAGGCGCGGGCTCGCGGATTCGCGCCAGAGGGCTCAGGGACTGATACTTGCGGGCATGGTGCTGGTAGGCGGCGAGAAGGTGGAGAAGTCCGGCGCGCAGGTAGATGAGTCGGCGGATATACGGATTACCGGCTGTGACATCCCTTACGTATCGCGGGGCGGCCTGAAGCTCAAGGCGGCCCTCGACTTCTTCGGAATAAACGCGTCCGGGCTCGTATGCGCCGACATAGGCGCATCCACCGGCGGATTTACCGACTGCCTGCTCCAGGAGGGGGCGTCCAAGGTCTATGCCCTGGATGTCGGGTACGGCCTCCTCGGTATGAAGATAAGGCAGGACCCGCGCGTAGCCATTATAGAGCGCGTGAACGCGCGGGGGCTGACCCCTGATATCCTGGGCGGGCCGGTGGACCTGGCCGTTGTTGATGTTTCGTTCATATCGCTAAAGCTTATACTCGGCCCCGCGAAGTCCGTTCTGACTCCCGGGGGTATAATCATCCCGCTCGTGAAGCCCCAGTTCGAGGTGGGCCGCGGCAATGTCGGAAAAGGCGGCATCGTAAGGGATGAAAAGCTCAGGCGGGGCGCGGTGGAGGACATCAAAAAATTTGCGGAGACGCTCGGGCTTGAAGTCTTGAACGAGATGGAATCCCCGGTAAAAGGGGCTAAGGGCAACGTAGAGTACCTGCTCCACCTGAAGTCTGCGGACAAAGAGGATTGACAATGGAAGAAGAGGATAAGGAACAAGGAACCCCGTCCGAGCCCGCAGGTGAAGATGAGAAGAAGCTCGGCCTCATGGCCCAGATACAGAAGCTAGACATCGGTCAAAAAGCGAAGCTTGCGAGGAGCGGGGATAAGGAAGTGCGTTCCATCCTCATCAAGGACAGCAATAAGCTGGTAGCGATGGCTACCCTTATGAACCCCAAGATGACGGTCCAGGAGATAGAGATGGTAGCCGCATCCCGCAACGTCAACGACGAAATCCTGAGGGAGATAGGCAAAAACAAGGATTGGTGCAAGTCCTACACGGTCGTCCTCAACCTTGTCAATAACCCGAAGACCCCCGTAGGCATAACGCTCAGCTATGTCCCAAGGCTCACTACCCGCGACCTCAGGTTTCTCGCGAAGAGCAAGGGAGTGCCCGAGCCGGTGCGGGTGACGGCTAAAAGGCTGGTAGAGAAAAGGCAGTTTTAACGTTTTTTAATTAAGCATTTTTAACTCGCGGCTGGATTTATTCACCTTACTTGAGTTGCTGCCATAACCCATCATATTGTACCGCCCCCGTTCGTTCTCCACTTCTTTTTGTGTAAAATTTTTTTCTTAATTTTAATTTCTTATTTAGAACGGTTTAAATTTTTCCTTGACAATGCAAAATACTTAGTATAGTTAGTATACCAATGCGTTTTAAACATTAAATTATTTTAAGATTTAAAACATTTAAGAGGCGGTGTTAGGGATGACACAAAAAGCCGAACTAAAAAAATTTAAAACCAAAGAGATATGCAAGCTGTACGATATCTCAAGATCAACTCTTTTCAGATGGGAAAATGAAGGGTTGATAACAGATGTCGAAAGGGACTGGAGGGGCTGGAGGC
>JBEKYB010000213.1:0-3899 GCA_049511435.1 Nitrospirota bacterium
CCGCCGCTCGTGCCGATACTCATGACGATACCGCTCCAACTCTTAGCTTACCATATCGCGGTGCTCCGCGGAAGCGACGTCGACCAGCCAAGGAACCTGGCTAAAAGCGTCACCGTTGAATAGAAGCAATGTTTAAACAGATTCATGAAGTGGAATTCAATGGTCAGCAGCAGTATCCATAAAGTACACGCGGGTTTTATTGTGCCGAATAAGCAGGAAGGGCGGCGGTTATGAAGTGCCTTAGCGAGCTTAACAGGGAACAAAAAGAAGCGGTAATGCATGGGGAGGGTCCGCTCCTGATACTGGCGGGCGCGGGGAGCGGCAAGACCAAGACCCTTACTTACCGCATCGCCCATTTAATTAAGACGCTCGGGGTCAAGCCGTCCGAGATATTGGCGGTCACCTGCACGAACAAGGCGGCGGGCGAGATGGTCAAGCGCGTCGAGCATCTGATCGGGAGCTCCGCGCGGGGGATGTGGATATCCACTTTCCATTCCGCGTGCGCGAGGATGCTCCGCGAGAACTGCGGCCACATGGGATACGGCAGCAACTTCAATATCATAGACGCCGCCGATTCAGTCGGCATGATAAAGACCTGCATGCTGGACCTGGGCATCAGCGACCGGCTGTTCTCGCCCAGGCAGATGGCGTCGATGATAAGCTCCGCCAAGGGCCTGATAATCACGCCCGACGAGTATACGGCGAAGGCACAGCCGTTCGGGTACGAGTCTAAGGTGGCGAAGGTATACCCGGTCTACCAGGAGCGGCTCAAGTCGTCGGGCGTGCTGGACTTCGACGACCTGCTGATGCTCGCCGTGCAGCTTCTGGAAGGGAACCGCAAGGTGCTCTTAAGCTACCAGGACAGGTTCAGGCATATCCTCGTGGACGAGTACCAGGACACGAACCGGGCACAGTACAGGCTGATCAAGCTTCTGGCCGGGAAGACCAAGAACGTCTGCGTGGTGGGCGACGACGACCAGTCCATATACGGCTGGCGCGGCGCGGACATCAGGAACATCCTTGAGTTCGAGAAGGACTATCCCGATGCGAAGGTTGTAAAGCTCGAGCAGAACTACCGCTCCACGCAGAGGATACTGGACAGCGCATGGTCGCTCGTCTGCAACAACCCCGGGCGGCGGCCCAAGAAGCTCTGGACACGCCTGGGCGAGGGCGAGAAGATCGAGTACGTGCGTGTCGCGGACGAGGCGGCCGAGGCGTCATGCATTGCGCGAGAGATATCGAAGGAGGCCAAGGCGGGCTACGTCTACTCGGACTTCGCCGTGCTCTACCGCACCAATACCCAGTCGAGGACCATCGAGGAGGCGTTCCGCAAGGAGGGCATACCTTACGTCGTCGTCGGCGGCATGAAGTTCTACGACCGCAAGGAGATTAAAGATATTATAACCTACCTGAAGGTGATATCTAACCCGCGTGACTCGGTCAGCCTGAAGCGCATAGTCAATACGCCGCCCCGCGGGATAGGCGAGGCCACGATGAAGAAGACTCTCGGGCTGTCCACGCCGGACAACCGTCCGCTGATAGACTGCCTCAGGATGCTTTTGGACGACGAGGCGATGTCCGCGGGGCCGAAGCGCCGCATAAGCGAGTTCCTCGACATGATAGACAAGCTGGTGGAGGAGAAGAAGGACCTTACCCCACGAGAGCTCGCGGACAAGGTGATCTCCCAGACGAAATACGTGGCGCATATAAAGGAGAGCCACGGCATAGAAGCCCCGGGAAAGATAGACAACATCAAGGAGTTCCTCTCTTCGCTCGAAAAGTACGAGGAGGAAAACGAAAACCCGGCCCTGGAGGACTACCTGGCTCAGGTGGCCCTAATCACCGACTGGGACAGCGCGAAGGCGGGCTCACCGGCCGTCACCCTTATGACGCTGCACCTCTCGAAAGGGCTTGAGTTCCCCGTGGTGTTCATCGCGGGCATGGAGGATGGCCTTATCCCGCACGCGCAGTCGAAATGCGACGACAAGGAGATGGAGGAGGAGAGAAGGCTCCTGTACGTCGGGATGACGCGGGCCAAGAAAAAACTCTATCTGCTCAGCTCGATAACCAGGAGGTTAGCCGGCCTCACGCAGTCTAACCGGCCGTCCATGTTCCTGGACGAGATACCGCAGGAGCTGATGCAGTGCAGGAAGATAAGCCGCCAGATAAAGCAGGAACTTTACATGCCCGGCATGAAGTTCGCGTCACGTCAGGCCCCGAGTCCCTGTAAGAGCGACTTCGTCGCGTGCCTTTTCAAGAACGGGACACAGGTACAGCACCCGACGTGGGGCAGCGGGATTGTGGAAAAGACTGAGGGCAAGGGCGAGGACCAGAAGGTGATCGTGCAGTTCAAGAGCGTCGGGAAAAAGAAGCTCCTTACCCGTGTCGCCAACCTGACGAGGGGTTAGGACGAAGCCTTAGCCTCCGATGCCAAGTGCGGGTTTATCTCTATCTTTGAGTTTTTCCTGAGTGTGTCAATGAAAGAACGCCAGGCCGACTCCTGGGCGGTAGCCGTCAGCATGCGGCGAAGGTTTTCCTTCTGGGCCTGGTACTCATCCTCCTTGTATTCCTTCTTCTGCGGGGCGAGTTGCTCCTTATAGTAATTTTTTACCTCGTCGTCGCCCACGTAAACCGAGTCCTTTACCAGATTCGTGAACCTCGCGACGGTGAGTTCTTCCTTCTTCGCCCCCTCGTACTGGGCGGGCGTCATATTGTTGGCCTTCAGGGTCTCAAGGTATCTCTCTTTGTCGAAACCGCCGCCCTCGCCCTGGAAATTACCGTTGTCTTTAATGGCGTCCTTGACCTCGCTTTCGGTCGCTTCAAGGCCCTCTTTTTCGGCCTCCCGGAGCACCAGCCTCTTTTCTATCAGGGCGTCCAGCGCCCTTTTACTCACGTCAAGGCTTTTCATGACATCCGGCGGCATGTTGCCCTTGTAGATTTTACGGTAAAAGTCCTCCATCCTGTAAACCGCGTCCTGGTACTCGTCCATGGTGACCTTGTCCTTGCCGACCTTAGCGGCATAGTTCGCCACATCTTCTTTTCCAAGAAGCCAGCCGCCCCCCCCGATAAACGTTACAGTCACTACGGTCAGGAGTATCTTTATCAGGACCGGGTGCCTATGTATCAGCTCAATCATTTTTAAGTACTCTCCTTAAATTGTCACTATAGAGCGGAATCAATATCCGTCCCGAAACTTTAATAATAATATAGATTACTCTTCATAATCAAGAGTTTATTTTAGGAACCCGGTCCAGTTCATAAGCAGGATAACGGCTGAGGCAAAAAGGCAATAATAACCGAAAACCCTCCATCTGCCCTTTTCCAGCCAGGTTGAGAGCCATTTTAGAGCCAGAATGCCCGCTACAAAACTAAGCGCCATGCCCAAAAGGCTGGGATAAAAAAGCCCGAGCATGTCCGTTGGCTGAGCCGATGACGCCGAATGCGCCTTCAGAAGCCTCAGCGTTTCGCGTATTATAACCGGCGGGGTAAGCACTACCGCGAGCGCAAAGCTGAACTCTTCGGCAGTTTTCTTCTCGACTCCAAGCGCCAAGCCCGTGGATATCGTCGCGCCGGAACGTGAAGACGAGGAGGAATATCACAAATCCCGTAACCGCGCGCAGGCCTGCTGTGGCCACGGCGGCGAGCTGGAGACCCCCCGGGGGGAGCCCTGGTGGCTGTGGCCCGGGCCGCCGGGGGGGCGGCGGGACGTACCCGGGCGAGCCGCGGCCAGCTTGGTCGTTGGTCGCCGGCCCACCCGGCGCAGGAGGCAGCGGGCGGGCTATTCCTGGCCAGGGGCTCAACGACGTCGTCACCGTCTGCCCGGCCGGTAGCCCCGGTGGGGCAGACGGCACCGCCGCCGGTGACCGGCTGACGGAGCGCAGTTGCGTCGCTCCCCAAGC
>JBEKYB010000214.1:0-3891 GCA_049511435.1 Nitrospirota bacterium
GCGCCCGTCTCGGCGTCGCCGATTATGCCTTCTTGGTATAGCTCAATGGCCCAGGCGATGATGTTGCCCGCCGAGCTTGCATCAAGCCCCAGGCGGTTCAGCCTGTCGTTAAGTACAAGCACGGCCTCGGTCGAATTAATCCCCAATACCGGGCCCATGTGCCCCATTATCCCGTACTCGGGGCCTTCGCCGGAAAGGCCGTCGTTTTTGCCGCCGCTGATTTTATAGCCGTGCCGGCATGCGACCGGGCAGTGGCGGCAGCCTTTTTTGTGCGTGTAGTATCTCTCTTCCAGCGTCCCGGGGGAGAGGTCGCCCTTGTCCTTCAGCATGGTTGACAGGCCGTTATACGCCCGGCCCATCTCGATGTTGTTGTTTATGACGTTGTAGAGGTGCGCCGTGCCGAACCGGGCCATGTCGCCTATCAGGAACTCTCCCTTGAGTTTCTTGTTTATTTCACGGGTCAATGCCTTGAAACTTTCGGGATTATGGGGCTTTACCGTCCCTGCATCTATCGCCGCGACGGCCTTCAAATTCTTTGACCCCATGAGGCAGCCCATCCCGGTGCGCCCGGCGGCGTTTTTGAGGCCGTGCATCACGCAGGCGAACCGGACCAGGTTCTCCCCGGCCGGGCCTATGCATGCCGTTTTTACCATATCGCCGTACACGTCGCGGATAAGCTGCTGCGTGTCGAAGGTATCGAGGCCCCGGAGGTGCGAAGCGTCCAGTATCTCGACCTTCGGACCGGGTTCGCCCTTTTGTATCAGCAGGTAGACCGGCCTTTCGGCCCTTCCGGTTATGACCAGATGTTTTATTCCAGTCGAGGCAAGCGCGGAGCCGAAGTCGCCGCCGATATTCGCGTCGCCCAGGTACCCGGTTTCCGGGCTCTTGCCGGAGATAGTAAGCCTGGCGGTGGATGTCCCGGGCATGCCGGTCAGGAGCCCGGCGCCGAATATCAGCAGGTTATCCGGGGACAGTGGGTTAATTCCCTGTTTTATGTTTTCAAAGAGCAGTGCGCTGTTTACCCCCCGGCCGCCCAGGTATTTGCGCAAGAGGGCGTCCGGAAGGTCCTTCACCCCGGAAGAGCCGGATGATAAATCTATGTATAGGACCTTATTGTTCATCCGGCAATTTGAAGCCCGCCTTTACCGCCGTCTCTCGCATGCCCTTTCGGAAAGGCGCGGGGGTCTCGGACAAAAACGCGCTCACGATGTCGTCTTCCGAGACCTCGGACGCACCCCTCGCCGCCGCATTTTCCTCCGCCTTCTTCCCGGCGAGCCTTTCGGCCATCTTCCGCTGGAAAAACGGTATCATTGATATCATCCTGTCAAATTTCGCCTTAGCCTCGACATTCCAGTTCATTTTTATCCTCGTTGCCGCTAATTCCCGATACGCCGCCTTCAATATACCCCTTCATCGCAAGCAGTATTTTCTCAATATTCCTGTCGTGCCTCTTCATGAAGAAAAACCGCCACATGAGCCGGTTCATCGCCCCTTTTACGCGGTAGTCCATCATGAAATGGGCCTCGGCATGATTCTCTTCCGGGATTACGTACAGCCGGTAGACCCCTTCGAACATCCCGTTTAAAAACTTCGCGGAGACCTCCCTGCCCTCGGTCAGGGATATTATTTCCACGTCCCACTCAAGCGAGATGACGGAGCGGACCTTCTGGCGATATCTAGTCCCGACCCCGATATCGCCTTCGGTTATCCGCTTGTAGCTCATCGGACTTTCCCCGGGCCACCATTCGGACTCGCCCCAGAGGACGAGCTGCCTGAAGACATCGCCAGGCGCGGCGGCTATGCTTACGACGTGGTGGTTGACCATGCGCCCGATATTTCCTTTATCTTCTCCTCGACCGACTTCTTGAATGGGGCCGGGGTCGCCTTCATCCATGCCGAAAATACGTCCCGCACGCCGATATTTGAACTCCCGTTACCGGGCCGGGCGGCCAGTTCAGCCGCTATCACCCTGGCAGCCGTGCCCCTGAAAATTTTCGGCACGGACTCTAGCAGTCTCCGGTGGGCCTCGGCCGCGTCGGCCTCCCAGGCGGACTCGGACACCGCGGGTTCCTTGTCCTCTTTGTATATCTCCCCCGATACCAGAGAGTCGAGGAGGCTTTCGTACTTGTGGATAAGTCTTTCTAGCGGTTCGCCCTCCACCGTCAAGGCCTTTTTGGCGATAAGCGCGCAGAAGCCGCATTCGCTACAGTCGCTTGACGCGCAGTCCTTGGTCTTGAAGAAGCTCAGGAAATTTGCCGGTATCTTTGAGTTATCGAGCACCAGGCTCTCACTGACCGGGTAATCCGTTATATCGGCAAATTCCATTAATTTTACAGTATTTATGTATTCATCCCTAAGAATATACTTTAGGTTAGCCGGCAGGAACGCCTTCTTCCTGGGGAGGTTCAGCAATTCCACCAGGTTCCCGTCGAACCTTCCGCTGGAATAAGAATTCAGGTACGAAAGAAGCGTTTCGGTCGTCTTGTAGCGGTCGATTATCTTGAGGCAGTCAATTCCAATAAGCTCATAGTCCGTAATGTCCTCGGGCCTTATCCACCGGATCTTCACAAGCTCGACCGGGTCTTTCATCTTCTCCTTCGTGCAGGAGAAGTAGCAGTGGTCCACGAGGAAGCCCTCGGAGGCGTGCCCGCCCTGCGAGCCGTGAGTCATGACGTTGGCGTGGTAGAACGAGCGGGGGCATCCGTACAGACAGCCGGGGTTGGCGATGAGTATCAGCTTGAGCCTCACCGCCTTCCGAATCGCCTCGAGCGTCCTGAAATCCCGGTTTATCTCCTCGGACAGCACGATGCCGTCCGCGCCCATGTCCTCGAAGAACTGCGCCTTCCTTACCGTCTCTACCCTGGCCCAGCTCGATACGTTCACCTTAAGGCTCGGGAAATGCTTCTTGATTATCTGGATGAGGTACGGGATTGTCACGGTAACCGATTCCGCGCCCGTCCCGGCCACCCACTCGATATGCTTCAGTATCTTCTCGTATTCGTCCCTTCGGTACTCCCTGTTGTCGAGGCAGGAGGCGTTCAAGAGGAAGTTGAACGGATGCCCCGCCGAAACCGCCGCTTTTATATAGTTTTCCGCGTCCTTCTCAGAGACCTCCGGGGCGACGAACGATGCCCTGCCGCCCGCGACTGTGCTGCCGGGCATGCCCCCGAAAAGCTCCACGGGCGGGTATCCCTTCAGACCGTCGATTAGCGCGGGGTCCCAGTTGCAGGCAAGCTCAAACTTCATTCCTTTTTGCCTCCTTCTCCATCTTTGAAATCAGCTCCCCAAGGAAGTTTATCTCGGCCTCCGAGTGCGCCAGGTAATGCCCCGGTATGGCTGCGATATGCAAGGAAGCGCCCCGTTTTATCAGCTCGTCCCTGAAATATTCCGCCTCGGAGTGGTATTTTTTTAGGTTGACCAGCAGTTCCCTAAGCTGCCTTAGGAACTCGCCCTTGTCGGAGTAGTCCAGGAAATAAAGCGATATGTCGAGCGCCAGGTGCGGCCTCTCGAAGTTCGTGATGTTCTGCTTGAGCAGTTCGTCGAATGTCCTGATGCCCTCGTCGGTGATGTGGTAAATCTGCTTTTCGGGGTGCGCGGTGTCCTTTACGGTCTTCTTGGTTAAGAGGCCCTTTTTTTCCAGGAGCTTGAGGTTGTGGTAGAGGGAACCGGACGAGATGGGGGCGACATGGGTCAGCTCTTCGTCCACGAGGTGCTTTATTTCATAGCCGTACATCGGCTTCTTCTTGAGAAGCCCGAGCAGCAGCACTTCCTTGGACATGGTTGAAAAGAATCCAGCCACGGCCGCCCCCTTTCAGTAAAGCTCAAATTACAGCTAGATAGTCATGCACGGAATAGTCCACGTGAAATATCCCACGTATAATAACAAGGAGA
>JBEKYB010000215.1:0-3887 GCA_049511435.1 Nitrospirota bacterium
TTTGAGGGTGCCACGAATATCCTCGTGAGGGCCCGCCTCAGGGTCACCGCGTCAAGGTCCCGGTCGAGCTTCCCGGCCTGCACTATCGATATCGTCCCCGTCTCCTCCGATACGACCACCACGACGGCGTCCGTTTCCTCCGTCAGGCCTATCGCGGCCCGGTGTCTCGTCCCCAGCGATTTATTGACGGCCGCGCTCATCGTGAGCGGGAGGAAACATCCTGCCGCGGCGATCCGCCCGTCCTGTATTATTATAGCACCGTCATGTATCGGCGACGTCGGGTGGAAGATGCTCAGTATCAGCTCCTTGCTCACCCTAGCGTCTATCTCGGTGCCCATCTCGACTATGTTCTTAAGGTCCGTCTCCCGTTCGAGCACTATTAGGGCGCCTGTCCTCCTGTTTGCCAGGGAGACCGCCGCCTTGACTATCTCGTCCAGGAACCTCGAAGACTCGATGGGGGACAGGGACGAGAAAAGCGGGCTTTGCCCCATATGCGCAAGCGCGCGCCTAAGTTCCGGCTGGAAAAGCACAAGTATCACCAGCACTATCTGGGCCATGAAGCTCTGGACGAGCCAGTTCATGGTGAAGAGCCCGGCCCACCTCGAAAATACGAGCACGAGCAGCAGGATACACAGGCCCAGCACCATCTGGACAGCCCGCGTGCCTTTTATCAGCAGGAACACGCGGTACAGGATAAAGGCCACAAGCAGGATGTCCAGTACGTCCCAGACCCGTATTTCTCTTATAATCTCAAGCATCTCGAAAGGTTTTCGCCATCAGGCCTTCTTTCAGTATCGCATCGGCTACGGTGGCCGCCCTGGCGGCCGCCTTTACGTCATGCACCCTGATTATGTTTGCGCCCCTGACTATCCCTATCACGGACGATGCCACGGTGCCCTCCAGCCTGTCCGAGGCCGGTGCGCCGCCGGTCAGCCGCCCGATGAACGCCTTCCTGGACGTCCCCAGCAGTACGGGATAGCCTAAGCCGGCAATAACATCGAGGCGGTTGATGAGGGCCAGGTTGTGCTCCGCCGTTTTGCCGAACCCGATGCCCGGGTCAATAATTATCCGGTCACGGCTTATCCCGGCTAGGAGCGCCTTGCCGGCCCGCTCCTCAAGGAATGCGGCAACCTCGGATACCACGTCGTCGTAATGCGGGTCCTTCTGCATGTCGTCGGGCGTGCCCTTGATGTGCTGAAGGACGACCGCCGCCCCTGTGGCGTAAGCGACCCCGGCCATCTTGTCGTCGAACCCCAGGCCGCTGATGTCGTTAATTATAGAGGCCCCCGCGGCGACCGCCTCGCTTGCCGTTTTCGATTTGTAGGTGTCTATAGATATGGGTACGCCGGAATGCTCTCTTATGCCCTGGATTACCGGCAGGACCCTCGCCAGCTCTTCCCGCGTAGTGACCAGCCCGGCCCCCGGCCGGGTAGACTCTCCGCCTATATCGATGATGTCGGCCCCGTCGTCGGCCATCATGAGCGCCGCCTCGACGGCCATGCCGCAGTCCGCCGAGCCGCCCGGCATGAACCTCCCCGCATCCGAGAAGGAGTCGGGGGTGATGTTCAAGACCCCCATTATATGGGTCCTGGAAGAGAGGTCGAGAGTAATGTCCTTCAGCCGGAGCAGGTATCGGGTCATCGGTCAGGGAGGTCCGGGTTATACTAAGGTTATGCGGACTGCCCCGGGAGCGGGGCATCTTCTTCGGAGGCTGTCTCCATGCTTGTATTGCCTTCCGGGGCAATGGTCGCGCCCTCGACCCCCGGTTTGACCTCGCGCTTGGGCAAGTCCACGCCGGCCGCCGAAAGGATTTCATTTATTTCTTTTCCGTCCAGGGTCTCCTTTTCAAGGAGCGCCTCCGCCAGCACCTTCAGGCCGGTTATGTTCGCCTGTATCATGCCCTTTGCGCGCGCATATGCGTCTAATACGAGCTTTCTGACCTCGTCGTCTATCTCCACGGCGGTATGCTCGCTGTAGTCCCTGTGCTGGGCTATCTCACGGCCAAGGAATATCTGCTCCTCTTTTTTCCCGTAGGTGAGGGGGCCCAGCTTTTCGCTCATGCCCCATTCGCAGACCATCTTCCGCGCAAGCTCCGTCGCGCGTTCGATGTCGTTGCCCGCGCCGGTGGTCGTATGCTCCAGCGCGATCTCTTCCGCCACCCTGCCGCCCAGCAGGACGACAAGCTGGGCCATCAGGTAGTCGCGGTCGTAGGTGTACCGTTCGTCTACCGGCAGCTGCTGGGTGAGCCCGAGCGCGCGCCCGCGCGGTATGATTGTGACCTTGTGGATCGGGTCCGTCCGGGGAGTGAGTAGCGCCGCCAGGGTGTGCCCCGCCTCGTGATACGCGGTGTTCTTCTTCTCGTCGTCGGTCAGGACAAGGCTCTTTCTCTCTATGCCCATCATGACCTTGTCCTTGGCGATCTCGAAGTCCTCCATGCCGACCTTGTCCTTGTTCTTCCTGGCGGCCAGAAGCGCCGCCTCGTTAACGAGGTTGGCAAGGTCCGCCCCCGCGAAGCCGGGCGTGCCGCGGGCTATTATATCTAAGTCCACGTCGGTGTCGAGCGGGACCTTCCTGGTGTGTACCTTGAGTATCCCCACGCGCCCCCTTATGTCGGGGCGGGGCACGACCACCTGCCTGTCGAACCGGCCCGGCCTGAGAAGCGCCGGGTCCAGCACGTCCGGCCGGTTCGTCGCCGAAATGAGTATAACGCCCTCGTTAGACTCGAACCCGTCCATCTCGACCAGGAGCTGGTTTAGGGTCTGCTCGCGCTCGTCGTGTCCGCCGCCCAGCCCGGCGCCCCTGTGCCGCCCGACGGCGTCAAGTTCGTCGATGAATATGATGCAGGGCGCGTTCTTCTTGCCCTGCTCGAAGAGGTCGCGTACGCGGGACGCGCCCACGCCGACGAACATCTCGACGAAATCAGAGCCGGAAATGGAGAAGAAGGGCACGTCGGCCTCGCCCGCTATAGCCTTGGCAAGTAGCGTCTTGCCGGTGCCCGGAGGGCCTACCAGGAGGACGCCCTTGGGTATCCTGCCGCCCAGCCGCTGGAACTTCTGCGGGTCCTTTAAGTACTCGATTATCTCGTGCAGCTCTTCTTTGGGCTCGTCAATCCCGGCGACGTCCGCGAAAGTGACCTTCTTCGTGCTCTCGGTCAGGAGCTTCGCCCGGCTCTTGCCGAACGACATCGCCTTGTTCCCGCCCATCTGCATCTGCCGCATTATGAATATCCAGAAGAATATCATCAGGATTATGGGTGCCCAGAAGAAAAGGAGCTGGGAGTACCACGGGTTGGTCTCGACCTTCTTTGCGGTTATCTTGATGCCCTTGGCCTTAAGCTGGTCGATGAGCTGCGGGTCCTTTGGCGCGAAGGAATGGAAGTTTTCGCCGTTTTTGAGTTTTCCGCTTATGTCGATGCCCTGCTCGTCCTCCTTGACCAGGACATCGGTCACGTCCGACTGCTCGACCTTGGCAAGGAAATCGGAGTAAATCAGCTCTTTTTCCGGCTTCTGCGGAGAGGAAAAGAGGTGGTATATCAGGACCATCGTCAGTATGAGTACGAGTATGAGGGAGATATTTTTCAGGTTAGAGTTCATCAAGCCTCCGTATGTGCATATTTATCCAATAAAATATACCACATGCAACCCCTTTAATACAACCAAAAAAAGGAAGGCGAGTGAGTTACTTGGGGAGACTATTCCTCCCCGAGGACCGCGATATACGGCAGGTTCCTGTACTGGTCCTGGTAGTCCAGGCCGTAGCCCACGACGTAGCTGTTCGGGATGGTAAAGCCTATATAGTCCGCCTTGAAGTCGGTGCGCCTCTTCTCTATCTTGTCCAGGAGGGTGCATACCTTTAGGGATTTAGGCTCCCTGGCGGCCAGATTCTTG
>JBEKYB010000216.1:0-3875 GCA_049511435.1 Nitrospirota bacterium
AACTCATCAGGGAGAAACCAGCAAAGGTGGAAATCGCCCTGACGGGACGGGGCTGCCCCAAGAAAATAATGGAGCTTGCGGATTACGTGACGGAGATGCACCTAATAAAGCACCCTGCCGAGGACGGAGTAACCGCCCGAAAAGGGGTGGAGTTTTGAACCGGCTCATTTTCATAACCGGGGGTGCGCGCTGCGGGAAGAGCGGTTTTGCCGTGACATCCGCAGAAAAAACCGGAGGTACGCTTACATACATCGCCACAGCCTCGCCGGGAGACCCGGAGATGGCCGCAAGGATAGAGCGGCACAAGATGCTCCGGGGAGACTGCTGGAAGACGGTGGAGGAGCAGCTCGACCTGCCCAGGGTATTCTCGGAGATACCGGCGGGCGGCACGGTAGTGGTAGACTGCCTCACTCTCTGGCTGACGAACCTGATTATGGCTTCGGGAGACGATTTCGAGGGCGTCTCACGCGATAAGGCGCAATGGCTTGCCGAGGCTTTGAAAGGTTATGATGGGACGGTCTTCGTCGTTTCGAACGAAGTCGGGATGGGCATAGTGCCCGGAAACGAAATGGCGCGCATATTCCGTGATGCGGCGGGCACGGTAAACCGGATAATCGCCGGGGCCGCGGACGAGGCGTACCTTGTCGTCGCGGGACTGCCGGTAAAGCTTAAATAGAGTAGGGGGGGGGTGATATGATTTATGAGACATCGCAGTGAAGTGGCCGTCTGCCCTTTTAAGGGCGCCGGCCGTTTACGTAACGTTCGATGGCTCATAAATCATATCACCCTCCCCTGACTAAAAGAGTATTAGCTGATGTAGCCGCTCGATTTATCGGTCGGGGTGAAAACGCACATGAATGGGGCGGGAGATGTTATTGTTGAGACATCAACCTGAGCCGGTTCCGGTCTGGGCCCGTCAGGCCCGCCCGGAAGACTTCCGGCGAATTTGATGGCTCATAAAATAAATCGCCAGGCCCAGCCTAACTATGAGAGAAGAGGATTAGCGGCATTGGGACTTTTTGAAGATACATTAGCCAGAATCGCCCCGGTTGACGAATCGCGCGCGTGCGACATCCAGAAGCGGCTGGACAACAAGACGAAGCCGCCCGGGAGCCTGGGCAGGCTCGAGGAGATGGCGAAGCGGATATGCCTTATAACAGGCAAGGACGCGCCCGACCTGAGCAGGAAGGCCGTCTTCGTCTTCGCGGGCGACCACGGCGTCGCGGACGAAGGCGTCAGCGCGTATCCGAAGGTAGTCACCGCGCAGATGGTCTATAACTTCCTCCGGGGCGGCGCGGGCGTTAACGTCCTCGCCAGGCATATGGGAGCGGACGTCGTCGTCTCGGACATAGGCGTAGACCACGACTTCGAGCCGGTGGACGGCTTGAGGATTGTAAAGGTCGCAAGAGGCACAAAGAACATGGCGGAAGGCCCCGCGATGACCCGCGAGCAGGCAATACGTGCGATAGAAGTCGGCATAGGCCTTGCCGGAGAGTTTGCCGCTAGGGGCTACGGGATATTCGCCACTGGCGAGATGGGCATAGCCAATACCACCCCGTCCTCGGCGATGGCAGCCGTATTCACAGGGTTGTCTGCGGGTATTGTCACGGGATACGGCACCGGGATATCCGAGGCGGCTTTCAGGCACAAGGTCTCGGTAATAGAGAAGGCGATAGAGATAAACAGCCCCGACCCGTCGGACGGCCTGGGCGTCCTCGCAAAACTGGGCGGGCTTGAGATTGCGGGCATAGCCGGCGTCATACTGGGCGCGGCGTCGAGCAGGATACCCGTCGTGGTAGACGGGTTCATATCGACCGCCGGGGCGCTCGCGGCGTGCGAGATTGCGCCTGCGGCGAAGGGCTATATTATCGCGGCCCACCGCTCAGTCGAGGCGGGCCACCTGGCGATACTCGACAGGCTGGGGCTTAGGCCGCTCCTCGACCTCGACATGAGGCTGGGCGAAGGGACCGGGGCGGTCCTGGCCATGGGCATTGTGGAGGCCGGAGTAAAGGTGCTACGGGAGATGGCGACGTTCGGCGAGGCCGGGGTGGAATCGGAGAAGATAAACTGATGTTCAGGGACTTCCTTACAGCCGTCGGCTTCCTTACCGTCCTGCCGGTATCCCGTAAGTCCGTAGGCCCGGAGCGGATCGCGTCGGCGACGCTCTTCTTTCCGCTCGTAGGCCTGCTCATGGGTTTATTCCTTGCGCTGGCTGATTTCTTCCTGAAGGATATTTTGCCCCGCCAGGTAATAGATATTTTCATAGTCGTTTTCCTTGCGGCAATTACGGGCGGACTGCATATCGACGGCCTCGCGGATACCATAGACGGCCTGATCGGCGGACGCGGAGACCGGAACCGGACACTCGCCATCATGAAGGACAGCAGGCTTGGCGCGATGGGCGCGGCCGGGGTCGTCCTGCTCCTTATGATGAAGTTCATTGCGCTTGACAACATACCAACGGCATACAGGCCGAGCGCCCTCCTGCTCGCCCCGGCGGCGGCGCGCTGGTCGCAGGTGCTGGTCTCATTCCGTTCGAAGCCGGCAAGGGAGGGGGGCATCGCGGCCTTTATCCCGTTTATAGAGCCTTGGCACCTCTTTTTCGCCACGGCGATGGTCGTAGCAACCGTTTTTTTTATTTCGAATTCACTGGGTATAGCGGCGTTCGTCCTTATCGCGCTGGTTACATTGGGCCTTAAGGTTTTCTTCGGGCGTGCAATCGGCGGAATAACGGGCGATGTAATAGGCGCGGTCAACGAGCTTAATGAGACATTGGTTTTACTGGTATTCACGGTGATGCTATGAACGGCTGCACGAGGCTTTACCTTGCGCGTCACGGGGAAGTAAACGGGGACGGCAGGAAGCGCTACAACGGCCATACGGACGTTGACATAACCGGGAACGGAGTCCTCCAGATGGAGGCATTAAGGGACAGGCTGAAGGACGAGCCGATTGCAGCGGTATATTCCTCCGACCTCATGAGGAGCGTAAAGGGTGCAAAGATAATAAACGGGCCGCACGAAGCGGCGCTCGCGATAAGGCCGGAGTTCCGGGAGAGGGGCGTCGGCGTATGGGAGGGCCTTACCTGGGAGGATATCGAGGGTCTTTACCCGGACGAATGGAAGGCGTGGTTAGGGGATATAGTGCACTTCAAGCCGATGGGCGGCGAGTCGCTCCTTGAGGTATCGGGGAGGGTGCTGCCCGCCCTGAAAGATATCCTCCGCGAGAATTTCGGGAAAGAGATAGTGCTCATCGGGCACGGAGGGGTAAACCGGGTAATCCTGGCCGATGCCCTGGGGCTTGGCCTCGACAAGATATTCCGCATTGAGCAACGCTACGGTGGCCTGAACATAATTGATTACTACGAGGACGGGATACCGGTAGTGAAACTCCTCAACGGGTAAAGATGAATAAGGGCGCGGTCATAATCGCCGGGACACAAAGCGGCGTCGGGAAGACCACTATAAGCACGGGCATAATGGCGGCACTGATGGCGCGCGGTCTGACGGTCCAGCCTTTCAAGGTAGGCCCGGACTTCATCGACCCGGCATACCACCAGCACGTCACCGGCAGGCCGTCCCGTAACCTGGACGGCTGGATGATGGGGAAAAAGGCCGTCAGGGAGGTATATGCCAGAGCGGTTTCGGGCGCGGACATAAGCATAATTGAGGGCGTGATGGGCCTTTTCGACGGAATCGGCAGGGGCGGCCAGGAAGGCAGCACGGCGGAGGCGGCCAAGCTGACGGGCGCGCCGGTGGTGCTCGTAGTCGATGCGTCCGGCATGGCCGGGAGCGCCGCGGCCGTCGTGAAGGGATACGAGTCGCTCGACCCGGAAGTCAATGTGGCCGGGGTCATCCTGAACAGGGTCGGTTCCG
>JBEKYB010000217.1:0-3872 GCA_049511435.1 Nitrospirota bacterium
GTTGAACCTGCCGACGAGCTTCCAGAGCGCGCGCGGGATCCTCACTGAGCTCAACTACGACTCGCAGGCCGACCTGCAGCAGGTTACCTATGCTGACAATCATGCAGAGGTCTTCGACTTCGCCGACCAGGGCATCCTCACTCAATCCGTGAATGGGCGCGGCCAAACGATCATATACACCACCAATGCGAAGGGCCAGTTGACGCGAAAGCAATTTGCCGATGGTTCGACCATCACCTACTTGTATGACGCCCACCGGAACGTGACGAACGTGACCCAGGTGGCCGGCGGGCAGAGCCGCACCACGGTGCTGGCCTACGACGGAGCGGATCGGCTGACGAGGGTGACCGATGCGGCCCAGCGGACGGTGGACGCCTGCTACAGGACGATTTATGCCCGCGCGAGGACGGGGCTCGCCTTCATAAGGACGGGAATATCCTTCATAAGCCTGGGGCTCGGGCTCACCATTTATTTCGGGATAAGCGTCATGTCGTTCATGGACCTTGCGCTATTCGTGTCGGGCCTCCTTATGACGCTCGACGGGGTTTTGTGGTATCTCCCGGTGAGGAAGGAAAAGGCGGGGCTTCTGAGATGTCCGGTGACCGCGTGAGAACATGAAGATAGAGCAGCGGATAATAATCTCCAACGTCTTCAACGTGGGCCTCATGGTCCTGATAGGGGTGCTCGCATACCAGGCCCTCAACCTCATGCTGACGAAGCTCCGCTTCGTGGAGATTGCCGACGACTTAAACGCGTCCTTCCTGGAAATGAGGCTTTCTGAGAAAAACTTTTTCCTGTACAAGGACCCGAAGGCCTTAAGCGACATCAAGGAGAAGATCAAGGCGGCCCAGGCGACCGTATACCTCGAAAGATACGATATCGCTAGAGCGGTCGGCCAGGGCAACCTGGGCAGGATGAGCAGGAACATCGGCGATTACTCAAAGGCCATCGACGAGGCTATGAAGTCGTGTCCGCCCGGCGGGACGTGCGAGGCGGCGCTCCGGGCCAGGGGCAAGGACTTAAGGGAGTTCTCGGAGACCATCACCAGGCTTGAGAGGGCGCGGGTGGGCGACATAATCTCGGCCTCCAAGACCGCGATGCTCTTCTTCCTTATCGTGATAATCCTGTCAGCCATCGCGGTGAGCCATAAGGTATCACAAGACATTGTCCGGTCTCTCAGGAAGATCGAGGGGCTGGCAAAATCCATCGCGGGCGGGAACTTCCACCAGATTGAAAAGGCGGAGTCCGACGACGAGCTCGATTCGGTGATCGAGGCGGTAAACTCGATGTCCGCCGAGCTCAAGAACCGCGAGGAAGAGCTGCTCCAGTCGAAGAAGCTGGCCTCGATGGGCATACTGACGGCGGGGGTCGCGCATGAGATAACGAACCCGGTCAACAACATATCGATGATAGCCCAGACCTATGCCGAGGTCTACGACAGCATGGACAGACGGGACCGCATCGAGTTCATGAAGAAAGTCGAGCTCGAGGCCGACCGCATAAGGGACATAGTCAAGAACCTGCTCAACTTCTCGAAGCCGAAGAAGGCGGACCTCAAGGAATCGGACATAAACGACGTCATAAGGGACTCGATGAAGCTGGTCCAGAACATGCTGGACATAAACAAGATCGAGGTAAAACTCGACCTGAAGAAGAAGCTCCCGCCGGTCTTCATAGACGAGCCCCAGATACAGCAGGTGCTGGTGAACCTCATCGTGAACGCGGCCCAGGCGATGCCGGAAGGGGGCTGGCTGAACATCTCGTCCAAGTTCGACAAGGAGAAGGGACAGGTGAGGATCTGCGTCTCGGATACCGGGATGGGCATCCCGCCGGAATACATACCGCACGTCTTCGACCCGTTCTTCAGCACGAAGGGGGTCGGCGGCACGGGGCTGGGGCTGTCCGTCAGCTACGGTATCATAAAGAACCACAACGGGAGCATCCGCGTTGATAGCGGCATAGGCACGGGGACCACGTTCGTAGTGGAGTTCCCGGCGAACTGGAAATCGGAGGTGCTTAATTGACGGCAAGGATAATGGTAATAGACGACGAGAAGATTGTCGGGGACATGGCCAAGATATCGCTCGAACAGGAGGGCTATGAGGTCGAGACCTTCCTCAGTGCGGAGCCAGCGCTCGAACGGCTGAAGGAAAACGCGTTCGATGTCGTGGTGACGGACCTCAAGATGAAGGGGATAGACGGCATGGAGGTGCTGAAGACGGTGAAGTCGCTCTACCCGAAGACCCAGGTGATAATGATAACGGCCTTCGCCAACTTAGACTCGGCCATCGAGGCCATGAGGGGCGAGGTATTCGACTTCTTCCCGAAGCCCGTGAAGATAAAGGACCTGAAATCCGCGATAGCGCGCGCCTTGGAGAGGGCGGCTTAAATATTTTAATGTACAGCTTAGGCAGAATCAGGGACAGGCTTTTCAAAAAGGCCCTGCCCGTCAAGGATGCGTTCGGGTATTTCAAAAAGACCCTGGACAGCAACAACCATGCCCTTGAGATTATCACCGGCATGGGAGAGAAACTAGGCGGGGACTACCTCTTCGACATCAACTACATAAAGGGCGCCTGGTCGGAGCTGAAAAACGCGATAGACAGCTCCGTCGGGAGCTTCAGTTGCCTAACACAGGATAAATACAGGCGCCTCAGGCCGGCGTTTGAGCGCATATCCGGCCAGATAGAAAACGCGGTAGACGAGAAACCGGCGCACGGAGAGCCTGTAATCCCGTACGCCGAAATGACATGGGACTCGCTCCGCGACGCGGGGCCCAAGAACTTCAACCTGGCCGAGATAAAGAACAGGCTGGGGATTAACGTCCCCGAAGCTTTCGCGATAACCATCCATGCCTTCGACGCGTTCGTAAGGCACAATTCCCTCGAGGAGAATATCCGGGCCGTTTGCGAAGACCCGTCGGATGAAACCCTCTCGATGCTGCGGGATGAGATACTAAAAGGAGAGCTTCCCCCGGCCGTATCGGGCGCCATCGAAAAGGCCGTCCGGAAGCTCGCATCGGGATGCAAGGGAGCGTGTTCCCTGGCCATCAGGAGCAGCGCCCAGGCCGAGGACGGCGAGTTCTCATTCGCCGGGCAGTTCGAGACGCTCTTGAATGTACCCGCGTCGCTGCCGGACGTGGGCGAGGCCTACAAGAAAGTCGTCGCCAGCCTGTTCTCCGCCGGCGCCGCAGTATACCAGAAAAAAATCGGCATCGAACCTGGCAGGCTTAAAATGGCGGCCGGGTGCCTGGTGATGGTCGATGCCGCGGTGAGCGGGGTCATCTATACCGCCGACCCGGGGAGTCCTGGCAGGATGCTCGTAAACGCCGCGTGGGGTCTAGGGAACATCGTCGTCGAGGGGCAAACCGGCATCGATACGTACCTGGTGGACCGGGACGGGGCTACCCCCGGCCTTCAAATAACCGGCAAGACAATCGGACTAAAGACAGTTTCGTCCGGGGCGAAGGCGGGAGGCGGCACGGCCGTGTCTGCCGTCCCCGAGGGCATGGCCGCCGCACCGTGCCTGGACGACGGGCAGGTATACGAGCTTGCCCGGCTGGCCCTGTCGATAGAGAAACACTTCCGCGGGCCGCAGGACATAGAATGGGCCATAGACAGGGAGGGCAAGATATTCATACTTCAGTCGAGGCCCCTAAAGATGCCGGAGGCCCGCGGCCAAAGCCGCGAAGTCACGGTCGATGCCCCGGTAATCATGAAGGATAAGGGGACCGTAGTACAGAAGGGCACTGCCGCCGGCGAGGTGTTTATCCTGAGGCACGAGGACGAGCTGGGCAACGTCCCGAGGGGCGCCGTCGTGGTATCGGCGGCCGATTCCTCGAAGATCGTGCGTATAATGCCCTATATCTCCGC
>JBEKYB010000218.1:0-3848 GCA_049511435.1 Nitrospirota bacterium
TGGGTGTCCATTACGGCCATGAGCTTGTTGTGGCATCCAACAAAAATACGGTGGTGCTCCGTGTCAATCGCCATCCCCGTCGGCTCCTCGCAGGGCTTGAGCGGATAGCGTTTCGTCACTTCAAGATTCCGGCTGTCTATTTCCACCACCTCGCTTGTGTCCTCGATGTTTACGTAGACCTTGCCCTTGCCGTCCGCCGCCGCAAATTCCGGCTTGCCGCCCAGCGCAACCGTACCGGCAACCGAACCCGTGGCCGCGTCAAATGCTGTGGCGTCATGGCTTTTGCCGTTGAAAGTGAACACCCTCCCGGATGCCGGGTCGTAGAGTATGGCGTCGGGGTTTGCCCCCGTTTTTACATGGCCCAGGACCTTGAGCGTCTTCAAGTCGAAAATGGTCGCCGTGTCCGCCTTACCGTTGCTGGTAAAACCGCGGTTCAGCTCGTGCGCGATAGCTATCCCGTGCACGCCCGGGGTGTCGGGGATATCTCCCGCCGGTTTGTCCGTGTCGATATCGAGCACCATCACATGGGTTCCCCGGGAGATGTACAGCCGTCGGGCCGCACCGTCCACGGTCAGGTAGTCCCAACCGCCTTCGCCGCCTATTTGCAGCTTTTTTATCACGTGGTATCCGGGGTCCGCCGCATAACATGCCGTGCAAAGACATAGACTAAAGAGCAATAATAACAGTGCTTTCAAGATGTCGCCCCTTCCATAGGTTTTGAGGATGTCCCTGACAAGGCCGTAGCCTCGCCATAGCTTGGTTATATTTACCCCTTTTTGCCCGATAATACAAATAAAAAAAGGCCCCGGAATATTCCGGGGCCTTTTCGGTTCGAATCGCTTTTTTTATTATGCGTTCATTACGTTGACCGCCTGCGGACCTTTCGGGCCGTCGGTCACTTCGAACTGAACTTCCTGACCTTCGTTCAAGGTCTTGAAGCCTTCCATCTTTATCTCGGAGAAATGTACGAACACGTCCTTGCCTTCCTCCGGAGAGATGAAACCATAACCCTTGCTCTCGTTGAACCACTTAACTGTACCCTTCAATTCAATACCCCTTTTTCTTTGGTGAACGCACTGAGGCTTCAACCATTGTTAACCTGCCAACCATTCAAGCCTTGAGTAGTACGTCCTGCATTCCAAAAGCATGAAAAATTTTCAGGTATAAAAAAAGCTGCAGCATTACGCTACAGCAACACTATGGCGTAATAATACATGTTTACCCTTGAGATGTCAAGCGTTATTTCGTATTCAAGATTATTGTAACCGGTACACCCTGTCCGGCGTCTGTTCTTTATGAAAGAGGAAAGACGTTTATTTTGATTTCAAGAAAAATTGCCGGAGAGGAGGGATGGCGGAGACAGTGAGGAGGCGGGTTATGATAAACGGGACGTTAAAATGTGGAGGATTTAAATGAAAAAGCTTATAATTACAATGGTTTCGCTCGTTTTTGCCCTTTCGGTGCCGATGTTCGCCGTTGCCGACATGGGTCATCCGGATGGGGGAATGCACAAAAAAGAGGCCTGTTGCGCCGAATGCTCGTCGCATAAGGGCTTCATGGGGCACAGGGGCGGAATGCGCCACGGCAGGATGGGCTGGGCGAGAATGTTCAAGGCGCCTAAATTTTATCTAGCGCATTCAAAGGAGCTGAAGCTCACCGACGACCAGAAGGCCTCGCTGAAAAAGATATCGTTCGACCTTAGAAAGGATATGATAGCCAAGGGTGCGGACGTAAAAGTGCGCATGCTGGAACTCAGAGAGATGCTCTCCACGCCGGACTATAAACTCGAGGATGCGACGGCTAAGCTAAAAGACATAGCGGACGCGCGCCTGGCGCTTGCGACTGCCCTCCTTCAGCACACTGTCCAGGCCCGGGACGTCCTGACGCCCGAGCAGCTTAAGGCCGTGAAAGACCTGAAGCATGAGCGTCGCTGCGGCAAAGGCGGTTGCTGCGGTAAGGAAATGAAGGGGCACATGGATAAGAAAAAGGCGGAAGAGAAGTAAAAATAAGGATATCGACCAGGCAGGTCAATGAGTCATGGTCTTCAGGGCGATAGCCCGCCCTGAAAGACCGTGGCTCTTTTTTTTATGGCTCACTCTTTTACCGGAATCCAGGTCTGGTCGGGGTTGTACTCCGTCATTTTGCGGGCAATCTCCGAGGTATCCGGCCCCAGGTCCTTCTCGTATACCTTGCCGCTCTGGTTCACGATGAAGGTCATCACCCCCGAAACTCCCCACTTGTCAGGGTAGGCGACCAGCGCATAGCCCGCCACCATGTTGCCGTTAATGACATAGCTGAACTCCCCGCCGGGGGCGTCCGGCCCCTGCTGCTTGAGTATCATGAAGTAGTAGCCGTGGAAAGGACGTGGGCCGGTCTCGCCCGCGCTCCGCTTCCCCATGTACCCCTCTTCCTTAGCCTTGGCGACCAGTGGGCCTAAGGGGCTTTCTTTTTCTCCGTCTTTGGTCGGCCAGTATAGGCCGTCCTTTTTGCCCGGCAAACTGTGCATGTGCTGGGCGTACTTCGGTATCTGGACGCCGTCCGGCTCAGGCATGTTGTAGTATTCCCGTTGAGCTTCAACATAGGCGCGGCAGGCGTTGATTGCAAGGAGTTCGTTGTGGCCAATGCGCCGGTTTAAAATCTCTTCGCGGCCCGCCTCGGTGTCAAATACCCAGGAGCTTCCTTTTTTTACGATAGGCACCGGGAAGGGCCATTTTTTAGCGCCTATAATCAGAATGACCTTGTTATCCCCTTCCCTGACGAGCTCGGCGCCCTCCAGCAGGTGCCGGGTGAAGTGCTCGAACTCGGCCGCCTGCTCCACCGGGTCGCCCGGCTCAAGCTCGCTGGCGACCGGCCCGAAAATAGCCTTCATGGCTTCATGGTCCTTTGCCGTCGCCGCGGCGATGAGCGCCTGGCGCGCCTGCTCGGGCGAGGAAAAAACGCGCTGGGCCGGTTCGGACTGGGCGGCAAAAAGCCTGCCGGCCGGAAGGGCCGCTACCGCCAGCAGCAAGGCTGCCATGCAGCAAAACTTAATATCTTTCAGCATACCTGCTTCCCTTTCTTTAAGAAGATAATCGCCGGATGCCCGGAGTGGAGGCCCGCGGACTTTCTACCGGTGACGGCTGCCTCCGCCTCCGCCGCCGCCAACGGATCCTCCCTGGCGCCCGGCAGGGCTTGGGGCGGATTGCCTGCCGCCTGAACTTGCCGGCTGCCGGCTAAACTGCTGCATATTTCCGCGGCTGGCCTTGCCGCGCTCGCTGTAAATCGCGGCGTCCCTGCCGGTGCCGTAGCCGCCGTAACCCGAGACTGACGCGGGTTGTATACTCTTAACGTCCCGGCCGCGGTATACGTCGCTGTTGACAGCGGGTGCAGATGGACGGTTTCCGGCAATAGCCGGACGCGGCTGCAGAGCCTGGGTGGCGGCCTTGCCGGCGTGCTCGCGGCGCGTCTGCACATCTTGGCTGATTTGCGCTCGGTATCCTGCCGTATTGTGCCCGGTCACCTGCTTATTGATGCCGATTTCGGCGTATTTGTCGTTTATGTAGACGCTGTTTCTGTCATGGATATGCGGCCGGAAGCGGCCGATCCAGCCGCCGCCCCGCCAGCCGTGGTAATGGATGCGGTGCCCGTGCCAGTCGAAGTCGCGGTTTAGCCAGATGCCTATAGGCAGGTCGACGCACAAGTTAATGAACCCGTTTAACGGCGGTTCGTAGTAGACCGCCATCGGGTCGTATTGGGGCATGCAGATTGTCTCGGGCTCGACCGGGTCGATACTGATAATCCCACCATCATCGGCCACCTGCTGCTCCTGGTTGGAAACAAGGTTCCCCTCCTCCGTCGCCTCCGCGCGT
>JBEKYB010000219.1:0-3836 GCA_049511435.1 Nitrospirota bacterium
CCCTCCGTCTTATCGAGCCTCTCCTTCAGGACCATAAGCCCTAGAGAGACATGGCCCAGGAGCCTCCCCTTGAAGGTATAATCGAAACCCGGCTCCTTAGACAGCTCCTGCACCTTCCCGATGTCGTGGAGGAGCGCGCCGGCGACTAGCAGGTCCCGGTCTATCATCGAGGCGACCATGGGGTCGCCGCTTTTGTATTCGTCATAGATTAAAATGGATAGCCGCGCGACCTTAAGCGTATGCTGGAGGAGCCCGCCCAGGAAAACGTGGTGCATGCCCTTCGCGGCGGGGGATACACTGAACGCCTCCATGAACCCTTCCTCGCCGAATATCCCCTCAAGGAGCGTCCTGATGCCGGTATTGCCAACGGTCGAGATAATCTCCTTTATCTCATCCGCCATCCTCCCGACGTCTTTTTCGGTATTCGGCAGTATCCTCGCCAGGTATTCCGGCGTCTTGTCCACTTTTTTAAGGTTCTGGACATTGAGCTGGGACGTCCCGTTATAGGAGCCGACCTCGGCCCTCACGCCTATAAAGTCCCCCTTGTTGAACCTTTTGGAAAGCTCCTCGGTATTGTCCCAGACGAGGGCTTCGATGCTCCCGGTCCTGTCCGAGAGCCGCATGCAGATAAACGCCCTGCCGGCCCGGGTCACCCTGGCCTGCTTGTCCGTCACGGCAAATACCGCTTCCACTTTCTCGCCTTCGGCCAGCTCGTTTATGAACTTCAAGATGCTCTCTCCGTCTTCTTTCCCTTGAATAGGTCCCTGAACCCCGCGAAGGCCCTGAGGCCGAACATCGCCTTGTCTATCAGGTGTATGAAATCCTCCAGCTTTCCGAGGCGCGCGGCCAGGAACTTCAGCTCGGGGTCGCCTTCCTCTTCGTACCGGTACTCAACGAAGGCGCGCTGGTCGGATATCTCCTGGAGCGCGTTCCCCATCTCCTTCTCCCGCCTCTCTTTAAGAACCGTCTGGAGGATGGAGAAGAAGTCGGATTCCGCCCGGTACCGCCTCGGGCTGTCCGGCCCTTCGACGGGCAACTCCTTTACCGCCCCCAGGCGCATCAGCACCTTTAACTTCGCCTCGACGCTTTCGGCAGTTGCGGCGAGTTCTTCCGCCAGCTCCTCTTCGGTCATCGGGGACTCGTTCAGGAAAAGGGTGCCGTATATCTTAGCTTCAAGGGGGTCTATGCCCCAGAACCCGATGGCGGTGTCAAGCGCCTCTATAGCCTTTTTCCGGGCGTCGGTTATGTCTTTGTCCATCGGACAAAATATATCATATGAGGGAATAAAATGCCAGAAAAGACGAGGCCGGAGGCAAGAGGCAATAAAAAACCCCGCTGAACGCGAGGTTTTTTAAATTTTTTACTATTACGACATTTACCGATATCAATATGCGTACAGCCTGCCGTATGGCCTCGAGGATTTAGGATAAATCTTGATGAATTTCTCCTTCATGACCTGTTCAAAGTCGTGGCCGGTGTCCTCGCAGTACTCCCGGACATACTTCGAGAGTATCTCCATCTCATCCTCGTCCGGCTCCAGAATACCTACCTCGGCCCCGCAGTCCGCAGGGTCGACCTCACCCCTGATGTACATCACGCCGCCGTGCATTCCGGTGCCCAGGTAGCCGCCTGCTATAGGCGCATCCTTGGCCCTGCCGATTCCCAGAAGCACCAGGATGCCTCCGGCCATGTACTCGCCGAAGAAATCGCCGGCGGTGCCGCCCGCGACGATGACCGGGATCTGGTCCTTGTAGCCTTTCATGTGTATGCCGACCCTGTAGCCGACATCGCCCTTGATGTAGAGCCTGCCGCCGCGCATGCCGTAGCCCAGGACGTCCCCGGCGTGGCCCCTGACGACGATCTTGCCGTCGTTCATCGTATTGGCGACGCCGTCCTGCGCGTTACCGTTGACGATGAGCGTCGGCCCGTCCATGAACGCGGCCAGGTCGTTGCCCGGGACGCCGTTTATGGTTATCCTGGTCTTACTCCTCAGGCCGTCGGCCAGATAGCGCTGGCCGTTGACGTTATCGAGGACAATGTCGTCATCGCCCGCGGCTATGGCGTCGCGCACCATCTCGTTTAGCTGCCGGTAGTAAACCCCTTTTGCGTTGATTGTCATATAAATTACTCCAATACTATGCCATCATTATCAGCAACAGCATTTAATTTATCCTCTTTCACCCTCCCCTTAATCCCCTCCCATCAAGGGAGGGGAAACATTATTACCCCCATTGATGGGGGAGGGCAGGGTGGGGGGTGAGGGCTACCTTCCCGCTGGCTTAACCCCTAATATCTCCAACGTCTGCGCGTCGAGGCCTACGCCCCGGAGCCTCTCGCGGCTCCCGCGCAGGCTCTCTACCGAGTTCACGCCGAGCGCGCCCAGGAATTCCATAATCTCGTGCCCCCAGGCGCGGAGCAGGTTATTGAGCCTCATCGCGCCCCACTCCGGGTCCAGGCGGCGGGTGAGCTCCGGCTTCTGGGTGCAGATGCCCCATGCGCAGTTGCCGGTATAGCACTTCTGGCAGAGCGAGCAGCCCATGGCCAGGAGGGCCGCCGTGCCTATCGCGCAGGCGTCCGCGCCCAGGGCTATGGCCTTTACCGCGTCCGCGCTGGAGCGTATGCCGCCCGCGGCCACGATGGACGCCTGGTTCCTGATGCCTTCCTGCCTCAGCCGGTCGTCTACCGCTGCGAGCGCGAGCTCGATGGGTATCCCAACATGGTCCCTTATCATCGTCGGGGCCGCGCCCGTCCCGCCCTTGAAGCCGTCGAGATATACTATGTCCGCGCCCGCGCGCACTATGCCCGAGGCGATGGCCGCGACGTTATGCACGCATGCGATCTTTACAGATATCGGCTTATAACCCGTGGCCTCCTTCAGGGCGTATATCAGTTGTCTCAAGTCTTCTATCGAGTAAATATCGTGGTGCGGCGCAGGGGAGAGGGCGTCTGTGCCTATGGGTATCATCCTCGTCTGGGATATCTCGGCGCCGATCTTCTCGCCCGGGAGATGCCCGCCGATGCCGGGTTTTGCTCCCTGTCCGATTTTAATCTCGACGGCGACGCCGGCGTTTAAATACTCGCTGTGCACGCCGAACCTGCCAGAGGCGCACTGCACTATGGTCCAGGGGCCGTATTCGTAGAGCTCCGAATGGAGGCCGCCCTCCCCGGTGCCGTAGACCGTGCCGGACTCCTTTGCGGCCATCGCCAGCGCCTTGTGCGCGTTCAGAGACAGCGCCCCGAACGACATGGGCGCGAATATGATGGGTATCTCCAGTTGTATGTTCGGCGGGAGCTTTTCTTTAAGCCTGGGCCTGCCGTCAACCATCTCGATATCGACGGCGTCGGGCTTCCTGCCCAGGAACGTGCGGAGTTCCATCGGCTCCCGCAGGGGGTCGATGGAGGGGTTGGTCACCTGGCAGGCGTCCACCACCAGGTGGTCGAAGATGATGGGATACGGCCTGTCGTTGCCCATGCCGGTCAGCAGCACGCCGCCTGTCTCGGCCTGCTTCCAGACGTTCTTCCTTATCTGGAGCGACCAGTTCGGGTGGTCCTTGTAGACGTTGGGGCTCTCGTTAATCGTTATCGCGTCCTCTGGGCACATAGACACGCAGCGGTTGCACGCGACGCACTTGTTGTTGTCGGGTATTACCCTGTCGTGGAACTCGTATACGCCGAAGCTGCAGCTCTGGAGGCAGCGCTTGCATTTCCTGCATTTCTCGTGGTCGATCTTAACCCGGAACTCCGGGGGCATTGACTTATTCACCCGAAAACCTCCTGTTATATAATCCCCTTGCCCAGCTCGACCATCACGGGGTGGCCCGCCCTGGGCGCCCATA
>JBEKYB010000220.1:0-3832 GCA_049511435.1 Nitrospirota bacterium
GAAGCAGCGAGCGGATTACCTCCAGGAACTCTTTTTTGTCCATCGGGCAGCCGTAGAGGTTGTAATCCACCTTCACGTAATGCGAGAGCGGCCGTACGGGGAGGGTCTTGAAATGCCCGGCCATGTCTCCGTACACGTAACGCGCGGTCTCCTCCGGGTCGTGGTAGTTCTTGAGGTAATAAAGGCCGCCCTGGACGGCGCAGGCGCCCATCGCGATGAGCACCTTGGCCTTATCCCTTATCGCCTTAAGTTCCTCCACCTCGTGCTCGGTGGTGACCGTCCCGTCTATTATGGCGATGTCGTAGTCGTCGCGCTTCACGTCCATCGCTTCCCGGAAGTTCACGAGCTCGATTTTGTCCAGCAGGCCCAGCAGCTCGTCTTCCAGGTTCAGTATCATTAAAGAACAGCCCTCGCAGCTCGTGAACGCGAAGACGGCGGCCTTTGGTTTCATCAGAAGGCCTCCTTCAGGTGTCTGACCTTGGTGTATGGGAATACCGGACCCTTCTGGCAGACGTAAACGTTGTCCATCTGGCAGTGCCCGCACTTGCCCACGCCGCACTTCATCCTGCGCTCGAGCGAGATGTAGGTCCTGCTCTCGGATATCCCGGTGGACAGTACCGCCTTGATAATGAACCTGAACATCACCGGCGGCCCGACCACGAGCGCGACCGTGTTGCTGGGCCTTACCTTAAGCCCGTTGAAGAGCCTCGGGAGGACGCCGACGTTACCCGTCCAGGTGCTGTCGCCTATGTCCACGGTGGTATCGACCTTGAAATCGGGCGCGCGGCCCCATTCTTCCATCTCGTCCCGGAAAAGCATGTCCTCGGGTGAGCGTGAGCCGTACAGGAGCGCAAGGCTGCCGAAAGCCTGGCGGTTGTCGAGCGCGTAGGTTATCATCGACCTAAGCGGCACCAGCCCAAGGCCCCCGGCGACAAAGAGCAGGTCCTGGCCCATTATGTCCTCTATCGGGAACCCGCGCCCGAACGGTCCCCTGATACCTACCGCGGCGCCCTTGCCCAGCCTGTGCAGGGCTCCGGTCACGCTTCCGGTGTTCCTGATGCAGAGGTCGAATGTGTTGTCTTTCCTGGTGTGGGATGAGCAGACGGATATCGGCGACTCTCCGATGCCCAGTATGGAAACCTCCACGAACTGGCCGGGGACGTGCCCGAGCCTTGAGCCGTCGGAAAGCCTGAGCCGGAAGAATTTTTCCCTGGTTGTTACCTGCTTCGCCTCGACTATCTCGGCCGGCCTCGGCAGATATATGGAATCGCCCATTAATATCTCCTGTCAGGAGGATAATGTTAATTTTTGAGCTATCATGGTGAGGTGACCGTCTGCCCGTTTTGAGGGCGCCGGGCGTTTACCGAACATCATGATGGCTCAAAAATTAACATTATCCTCCTGCGCATTATCCCTTCAGTTGGTTGAATACCCGCAGCACGTCTATATGCACCAGGCACGCGCGCCCGCAGCGGCCGCAGCCGACGCATGCGAACCTGCCGAACTTCTCCTTGAAGTACTTCCCCTTCCTGAAGAACCTGTGTCTCAGGCGGTCGCTCCTCTTGCCCCTTAAGTTCTCGCCGCTGGCAAGGAGCGCGAAGTCCTGGAGCTGGCAGCTGTCCCATTTCCTGTACCGTATCCCGCGCTCCATGTTTATCTCCGCCTCGTCCTGCACGTCGAAGCAGTAACATGTAGGGCAGACCACGGTGCACGCCCCGCAGTCGAAGCATTTTTCCTCGAGCGCGTCCCACAGGAAGTCGTCGTATGCCTCCGCGAGCATCACCGGGAGTCTGTCGGCGTCGAACTCGAGCCTGTCCGGGAACTCGGCGATTTTCCGTTTCCAGGCGTCGTAGTAGCGTTCCTTCAACTGATAGTCCGGGTAAAAGAACTCGCCGTGGTCGAGGAGCGTCCGGCCCGCCTGGCTCGCGACCTGCACCGCATAGACGTCGCCAAGGTCGGTCAGGAACATATCGTACCCACCGCCCGGCCTCAGGGTGCCCATGCTCTTGCAGAAGGAGTTCGGGGCGCACGGGGCCTTGCAGTCGATGCCTATGATAAGGGTGTTGTCTCTGCGGGTGAGGTAGTGGGCGTCCTTCCTGCCCTCGGCGAAGATGTCGTCCAGCAGCCATACTCCATGCAAATCGCAGGAATGGACGCCGAAGATTACTTTTTTACCGGATTCGATGCAGGCCTCAACTCCGGACTTCCCGCCCATGCCGTATTTCAGCAGCACTTCTTTTTGGGGCAGCAGATATTTACGGGGAGGGAGCAGGGTCGTATCGTATTCAAGCTCTACCTGTCCCGAGGAGGTTATCCTGTCAAAGGCGTATTTAAACTCCTTCTTCACAGGCGCCACGACCTCATAGGCGTGGACGAGGCTGTCGATGAAATCGGGCAGGTCTTCTTTCTTTATAGCCTTGACGAGCATATGGAGCCCTCGCGGTCTTTGAGAATCAAGGAACTCTATCAAAATATTTTGGCCGTGTCAAAGAAAATTATGACATCATTAGATTGGCTTATAAAGAATCAGCGAACCTCTATTGACAATTAGAGACGGCCGGGATTATAGTAGGCGGGGAGAATGAGATGTCATTTATTGCAGCCATAGTTTATTTCTTTATCTTCACGATACTGCTGAGGCACCCGTACGTCCTGGTGGCGCTCGTGCTTTTATACGTGCTCCGGGACCGTCTGCCCAATCCTGCGGCCTTCATAAGGCGTCAGAAGGACTTCTCGCGCCTTGGCCGCGCGGTAAGGATAAACCCGTACGACTCCACGGCTAGGCGAGACCTGGGGATGGTGCTCCTGGACAAGAACCGGCCAAAGGAGGCCTTGGACAATTTCATGGCCGCGCTCGAGAAGGAGCCGGACTCCGCCGAGATAAACCACTTCGTCGGCCTATCAAGCCTCCGCTCGGGAGACCCGGCCAGGGCGGCCGGCTATTTTAAAAAGGCCATAGAAATCGAGCCCCGGCTCCGCTACGGGGAGTCGCACCTCTACTTGGGCGAGTCGCTCCTTTCGCTTGGGAAACCGGAAGAGGCGATGGCGACGCTTAAAAGTTTCCTAGACATCAACAACACGAGCATAGAAGGGCTGTACCTGTACGCGAAGGCCCTCCAGAGCCTGGGGAGGAGCGAGGAGGCGAAGAAGGCGGTAGAAGAAGGGATGAGATATCACAAGGGGAACCCGGGCTTCAGGAGGAGGCGCGACTGGCGCTCATACGTGAAGCTCAAAGCCCTTCGCAGTAAGATTTCCTAGCCCGCCATTTGTCACAATCCCTATTTTATGCTATTCTATTAAGCATTGTCGGGAAACATTAACAAATCGGGAAACATTCACAAAAAGGAGGGTAATATGAAAAAGTTATTGCTTTTAGCTGCATTATCCGTAACCATCTTACTAGGCATGTCGTTTATGGCCATGGCCGCGGAGAGCATGCCCCCGGGCAAGGTCATGACCATGGAGGGTTACATAATCGACTCGAAGTGCGCCGAGGCCAATAAGGCCAACCTCGCCGACTTCGTCAAGACGCATACCAAGGAATGCGCGACGGCGGATGCCTGCAAGGCGAGCGGCTATAACCTTTACTCCGACGATAAGCTTTATAAGTTCGACAAGGCGTCTAACAAGAAGGTATCCAAGTTTCTTGCGAAGGCGGACAGCACCATGCATGTGAACGCCAAGGTCAAGCATGAAAAAGACGACATGGTTAAGCTTATCTCCATAGAAAACGCCAAATAAAGGCGCCGGTAACCGTAATAAAAGCGAAAAGGCCCTGCGAAAGCAGGGCCTTTTTTTACTGCTGATAGGCTGAATATTATTGGGCGAAGTA
>JBEKYB010000221.1:0-3815 GCA_049511435.1 Nitrospirota bacterium
ACGTGGACGACGTGGCCGTCGGGCACATCCTGGCGATGGAAAAGGGGGTGGCAGGCGAAAAATACATCCTCGGCAACAAGGACATGACCCTTAAGGAGATATTCGCCGTACTCAGCGCCATAACCGGTATCCCCGCTCCCAGGATAAAGCTGCCCTATGGTTTCGTATACCCAGTGGCCTGTCTCAGCACGTTTATCTCCGACCACATAACAAGGCGCCCGCCGCTCGCGCCAAAGGATGCGGTGAAGATGGCCAGGAAGTTCATGTTCTTCGACCCAGGGAGGGCGGTCCGCGAGCTGGGCATGCCGCAAAGCCCGGTGGAAGGCGCGCTCGATAGGGCTGTGGCATGGTTCAGGCAGAACAAGCCGGAGAAGGCGTGATGGGCGTGCTCAGGCTTCTTCTTTGCACCGTTATACTCCGGCCATACGTATTCGCCTTTCTCGCCGTATACCTCGTAGCGGCATGCATGAAAATCGGAGTGAAGAAGGCCGTATTCTTTACGCTTTCGGCTTGGGCTGTGGCGTACGCATCCGAGTTCTCCTCCGTCAGGAACGGCTTCCCGTTCGGCCTTTACGAGTACATACCAAATACGGCGTGCCGGGAGCTATGGGTTTTCGGCGTGCCGTTCATGGACTCCCTTTCCTTCACCTTCCTGGCCTACGCCAGTTGGAGCATGGCCAGGGTGTTTTTTTCGCCCTCCGCCGGCAGGTTTTATGACTTTGCCATACTGGAAGAACGGGAGCAGGACAGGTTCTCGCTGAGGATAATCCTGCTCGGGTCTTTTTTGATGATGCTCCTTGACATCGTGGTGGACCCGCTAACGTTAAGGGGCGACAGGTGGTTCCTGGGCAAGATATACTACTACCCGGAGCCGGGCCCGTATTTCGGCGTTACTATCAGGAACTTCATCGGATGGTTCGTAGTGGGCGCTGTAACGATGACGCTCTGGCGGGTGATTGACCGGGCGGTAAACGAAGGCCCTGTGAGAAAAATAAAAGCGCTGGACCTCTCGGGCCCGGCGCTCTACTTTATCATCCTGTTCTTCAACCTGGCCGTGACCTTCTACATCGGCGAATTCTTGCTGGGCCTGGCAGGCGTCATGATATTCTTCCCCGTCGCCGCCTTTTTTGTCCTGAGGCTGGGCGGGGCGGTGCTCAGTCATCCGCAGCGGAGCCGCAGCCGGATTCAGTGACCCTGACAACCTTTATCATATCCCCGGTCGGCGCCATGTTATCGGGAGGCGGGGAGCCGGTCTTGCGCCTGATTGCCTTTCTCTCGCATTTTTCGGAGCGGCCCTTCGACTGGCAGAAGAGCCTTATCCAGCCTGCCCTTATGACTTCGCTATTGCCTTTGAAATTGATGAAAAACCCGCATTTCTCCAGGAATTCGCATGTTTCCTCCATGGTGCACCTCCTCGATTAGGTCAGTATACTCAGTATTGTTACTTAGGTATATTACTGTAGTAAAGTAGGAAAGTCAAGGGCTAAGGAAGGAACCTGGTGAGCCCCTGCCGGAACGGTATGGGGTTTATGCCCAACTCATGCATGTCCTTTAGCGGGCAGGTATTCCCTTCTTCGAGCATTATGAGCTGGTCGGTAGTGACGGGCGGGCGGGACAGTATTTTTTCCATGACGGCCGCGGCTGGTTTCATTATGGAGAGCGGGACGTGGACAAGAGGCTTCTTTATGCCCAAAGCGTCCATCAGTGCCAGGTTTATCTCGTCGAGCGTCAGTTCTTCCGGGCCGCCGACTTCGATTGTCCTCCCGAACCACGCGGGGTTTTCGAGTATCTTTATGAAGACCTCGACCAAATCACCTATGAATACCGGCTGGGTCCTGGCCTTGACCGGCCCGGGTACCGGTACTACCGGCCCTTTCCTTATGATATCGATGAGTTTGGCCGTGAAGCCGTCGCCTTTGCCGTATATTATCGAGGGGCGCGTGATGCTGAAATTGAGGCCGGAGCCCCGGGTCAGCTCCTCGGCTTCGTATTTTGTCCTGTGGTACGCCGTCCTGGCCCCCGTTCTTGCCCCGAGGGCGGACTGGTATATGAAGTGGCGTACCGTGCCTGCCCTGCGGGCCGCCTCGATGATGTTCCTTGTGCCGTCCACGTGGATGGACTTAAACGTATATCCCGGGCCTTCCTGGATTATGCCGACCAGGTGTATTACGGAGCTGCATCCCGAGCATACCTCCGCAACCGTTCCGGGCTTTGTCACGTCCCCGACGGCTACCTCTACGCCCGGGCCCTCTATCCCCTCCGAGGACTTACTGTCCCGGACCAGCGCGCGTACCTTGAACCCGGCGGCACTCAGGCCTTTCACCAAGTGGCTCCCGACGAATCCTGTTGCGCCGGTTACTAGGACCATAACGGTTCCATAAATACTTTCCAGAATACCGTCTGAATACAAAAAATTGTAATTATATATCGGGTAAGAACCAATTACTTCTAACTATTATAAATCCTTTCTCCAATGTCATTTCAAGACGACAGGATGGACAAATAATTAACTCTTCTTCTTTTGTTGCTTTTAATAATTTTGGCAGAATATCTTTGCAGTTTGGACAATGACCAGTATTCTTAAACGAAAAACCATTCATAAAAATCCTCAATCTTCTGACGGCATGAGCCAGTTATTCGTTGTAAGCGGTTACTTTAATGCACGTGTTCCGGCAGGTGCTCGTGCTCCCCGTGGCCGTGCGCGTGTGCGTGAGCATGCCCCGTGCTCCGCCTTTCGCAGTGCGTGATATCGCAGACCAGCCCGTTGAACTGGCATTGGCCCTTCTCTAACTGAAGGGTGGAATGGTTTATGTTGAAGCAGGATATCAGGCGGCAGTTAATGTCGTTAATTATCTTGCTCCTGTCGGCGTGGAAGTCGGGGTCGATTAGGATATGCGCGGACAAGGCCGATATGTTCGAGCATATGCTCCAGAGGTGTATCCGGTGCACGTCCACGACGTGCGAGACCTTCTTTATCTCGTCCACGACGGCGTTAATATCCACGCCTTTCGGCACGCCTTCCAGGAGTATGTGCGCCGCGTCGTAGAGGAGCTTGGCCGCACCCCTAAGTATCACCAGCGAAAAGATTATTGACAGAACCGGGTCTACCAGGTACCAGCCCGTGAAATAGATGATGACCCCGCCTACTATGACGCCGGCTGATATGAGCACGTCGCCCAGTACGTGCAGGAACGCGCTCCGGATGTTCAAATCGTGCTGGTCGTGGCCGTGGAGCCTGTGCACAACCACGATATTGACGACCAGGCCAAAAGCGGCCGCAATGAGCATCCCGACGCTCTTTACCGGCTGGGGCGCCATTATCCTCTGCGCGGCTTCGAAGACTATGACCCCCGAGATCACGACGAGGGTTACGCCGTTGACCAGGGCCGCGAAGACCTCGCTCCTATGCCAGCCGTACGTGCGGGTATCGGTCGCCGGCAGCCCGGCCAGCATTATGGCAAAAAGGGCGAGGCCTAAAGAGACGAGGTCCGCCAGGACGTGCACTGCGTCGGAGAGAAGGGCCAGCGAGTTGCTCAGGAAACCGCCGACCACTTCGACTAAAAGTATAAGAGCGGTAAGCGCAATCGCGAATAGCAGCCCCTTGGACTGCCTTGAGTCGGCACGGAATCCAGCTAATATCCTCATCTTAAGCCTCGGATGGTTGGTTTCATCTAAATGATAACCGATTTTATCCGGTATTTCAAGCCTAACTAACGCTTTTATTGTGAGAAAACCATTAATTTTCAATGTTTACTTGACTGCAAACGCCGTCTTTGGTACTATCGGGATTCACGCGGGAGGCAAACAGTGAAAAA
>JBEKYB010000222.1:0-3804 GCA_049511435.1 Nitrospirota bacterium
ATTAATGCAAAATTTAATTGCATATATCCCCTCATCCGTGGCCTCTTGTGCAATATTTTCGATTCCTATTTCAAGTTCCCGAGGTGCAATATTTCCCCTCACATAAACTTCGCGTGGTATAGAAACAATATGTGTTCCTTTTGACCAGTCCCCCCAATTTGGTGAGTCTATATAAAAATATTTCGTTATTTTAGGCAGATCTTTTCTAACAACCTCTTGACCTTCTAAGTTAATTAGCGAAAATTTCCCTTTATCGGGTGGAGGTAATATTTGTTCAGGAAATGAAGGCAAGTTATTACTTATTCCAATGTTTAAATGAGAATAATTGCCTCTTTCTATTTCAGATAAAAGGACTCTTTTGACACATGCAACTATTATTTTCTCTTGTGATATAGATTGTAGCTTTGCACGAATGTTTGCGGGAATTGTTCTCATTTTCTTTTCCTCTTTGTTAATTATAAAAGCCCATCCCCGTCTCCGGCAGATGGGCTTATTATACAGAAACGCTTTCTTAGTTCAAGAAATTTACTCCAGAAACAGGAACTCCTCCGGCTCCCGGCAGCCCTCCATCAGGAGATAATCCCTTATCTGCGCCCGCGCACCACGACGGATACCTCAGCCGTCACTTGCGGTGTCCTTCTTCTTAAGGATAAGCCTCAGCCCGTACAGCATGAATATCAGGGCGAACCCGATGGAGACCAGGTGCGACGCGAACCCCGTGGCGATCGCGTCCGTCTTCGGTACGCCCATGGCCGTAAGCAGGAGAACCCAGAAAGACTCCATGGTCCCGAACCCGCCCGGGCTGTGTATCGGGAGGTTGGCGAAGAGCGAGAAGGAGGTCGTGATGAACGCCATCTCGAGGAGCGTCAATTTCAGCCCAAGCCCCATATATACGAAGAAGCTAGCGAAGTAAAGAAAAACCCACAGGACCGCCGTCAATGCCAGCGATTCAACCAGCGTTTTTTTCGACCTGATTACCTCCGCGCCCTTGAAGACCTTCCTGGCGCCGCGCATTATCGCATGGCCGGCTATCGGCCCTTCCCTGAAAAACCCGGGAAGCCTTGCGTATATCTCGCGCGCCCGGCCCAGCAATATGAGCGAACCGGCGGTCAGGAAGAAGAGCATACCCGCCCAGGGCAAAAGCTGACGTAAGAAGTGCGGGATGACGGTCAAAGTCCTGAAGGAGATAAAGAACAGCGTGACAACGAACAGCAGGTCTAGCGCCTTTGCGAGCACCAATACCGCCGTGCCGGTCGCATAATCGACATCGTATTCGCGCTTAAGGAGGTACATCAGCGAGAACTCGCCGGAGCGGAGCGGGAGGAAACCTACTGCCGCGGTCTGCACTGCGATAATGGAGAAGAGCCCGCCAAGGGGGGCCTTATCGCCCAGAAGCACCTTGAAGCGGAGCGCCCTGAACATGTGCCCCAGGATGAAGGAGACGAAACCTGCGGCAATATACGCGGGCGGTATCCCGGCCATTACCCTGAATACCTGCCGCACGTCTATCTGCCTGAGGAGATAGACGACAAGCACTACCGACAAAAGGACGAGCGCTATCTTCTTCAGCAATGGGGCTCCTGGTTGGTTCCGGGGCTACTTCTTCTCATGTTTCAGGTAGGCAAGCGGCGAGACCTCACCCATGAAGCAGCCTGCCGGGTCACCCTTTATGACCATCGCGGCGGTCTCAATGTCAAAGTATCGGCCGTATTTCTGCCAGCGGCCCTGGGGCGGCATCCAGGAAAGCTGCCAGAGACGCTCGGCCTCGAGGTAACTGAACTTCGCAACCGGCACCTTGGTCCATTTCTCCGTTGTCTCATCTAACCGGGAGTCGTAGAGGTAAAAGCTGTATTTGTCTTTTTCTATAAGATATTTGTGCCTGGCCGGGTCCGGGTCCGGGAATAGGCCCGTCAAATCCCCGATGACCCTTTCCCCAAAGGATTTTCTTCGTCTGTCAGTCAATTTTCACCTCTATTTCCCGCAGCCCGGGTCTTTAGACTCATGGCCGCCGATAAGATACGCAATCCCCCTGCACCCGCCCTTGCAGTCCTCAATCGATACGCAGCCCGCGCACCCGGAGGCCGTCGCCGCAAGTCTTTCCCGGAGTTCCTTCCTGGCCCGTCCCGCCCATATGCCCTTTAGGCTCTCGGTCTTCATGTCGCCCAGCGGAAGTGGCAGCGTCGCACACGGGAAGACCCTGCCTTGTCCGTCGATAAAAGCGATGGCATCGCCTGCCTGGCAGCCCGCATACTCGATACGGCCGCCCAGCCCCGGGAGCTTAAGCGAGCCGTGCAGGAACAGGTCGTGCACGAACAGCTTTATATCCTGCCCGAACGGCATAAGGAGCGCTTCCAGCCCCTCCTTAAGCATCGTCCGTTCACGGTCCGTCAGCACGAACGCCGCCGCCCCGCCATCGGGAACCAGGCCGTAGGGAATCAGAGGGTTTGCCAGGCTGAATATCCTAATCCCGTTCCCTAGCGCCAGCCTGAACATTTCAATCACATCTTGAGTATTATCCCTTGAAGGGACGGCCGAGACCGATATCTCGGCCTTCCCGGAGCGGCCCTTCACTTCATCAAGCAGCCGGCCAAGCGAGGCCGCATCCGCCGGAACAAGTTCCAAGACATCCGCAGCCGCCATCGCCTTCCATCCGGGGAACGACCCGGGGGAACTTACAGAGACGGTGATCCTTATACCGCCCTTCGCGGCCGCCTCCAAAACCTCGGCGATATCTTCCCTCGACCCCGTGAGCCTTACGGTGAGGAAGAATATTTTAAGAGCCCCAAAACTGCGCGCCATATCGAGCGCGGCCTCGGGCTCCGGCCCGCCGTCTTTCACAGGCGGCAGCTCCCAGTATACCCGTAACGGTGCCGACAAATTTTTCCTGCTCATACCCATAATGCCCTATTTTATTTGGTTTTGCGGGCAAAGTCAAAGATTAAACTTGAATAATTCTAAAGTGCTGGCTATAATTTTATAAGTGCTTGTCCTTTCTTTATTTTCCCAAGGATTTTAAGAGGTACCGGGGCGGCAATGAACATTGCTCTGTTTTTCGGATATGTCCTAACGCTGGTGCTCGTCATATCTTTCTTCCTCTGGCGGGGCAGAAAGACCAGTTCCGGCCTCTTGGAGCTGGACGAAAAGCTCAGGAAACTGGTCGAGGAATCGCACGTCGGGAAGTTCGTGCTCCAGGGGGAGCGGCTTGTATACGTCAACCCCTGGATATCCCGGACGCTAGGCTATACCAGGGATGAGATGCTGGCCCTGCCTAGCGTCTTTGCCCTCGCCCACCCGGATGACCTGGAAAAGGTCCGTAACTCCTACCTTAAGCTCATGAGCCGGGAGACGGACAGGGAGCGGGTGGAGGTGCGCGGCATAAAGAAGGACGGCGGTGTCTTGACCTTCGAGATACTCGGCATTTACTGCACTTATAAGGGTAAGCCCGCAATAATAGGCAACGTCTTCGACATAACCGAGCGCAAGATTGCGGAGGAGAAGCTCCGGCAGGCCCTCCTGTGCGAGCAGATAGCGCGGGACGAGGCGGAGACCCTCAATAAGGCGCTTGAGGAGAGCGAGGAGCGCTTTAAAAACGCTTTATACGAATCGCCGTTCCCTCTTATGATGCACGCGGAGGGGGGCGAGGTGGTCATGATTAGCAGGTCGTGGGCGGATATCACCGGCTATACCCTTCAAGACATACCGACCGTCGCCCACTGGGTGGACAAGGCATACGAAGGGGAGATGAAGGAAAAAGCCTTTGGTATTATCTACAATATGTATGAGACGCTCGACCAGAGGACCAAG
>JBEKYB010000223.1:0-3800 GCA_049511435.1 Nitrospirota bacterium
TGAAGCGATGATGTGGGAGGCGGCCGGCGACGGCAGGACTCACTGCTTCCTGTGCGGCCACCACTGCATTATTAATGACGGGAAAAGAGGTATCTGCCATGTCCGCGAAAACCGGGGCGGGATTTTATATACCCTGGTTTACGACCAGGTAATCGCCCGCCATGTAGACCCTATAGAAAAAAAACCGCTTTTCCACTTCCTGCCCGGCAGCATGTCCTACTCCATAGCGACGCCCGGATGCAATTTCAGGTGCATGTTCTGCCAGAACGCAGACATCGCCCAGATGCCGCGAGACTCGAAACTTATTATCGGCCAACCCGCGCCGCCCGAGACGATAGTCGCGGACGCAGTGAAAAGCCGCTGCAAGAGCATCTCCTACACCTATACCGAACCTACTATATTCTTTGAGCTGGCCTATGATACCGCCAGAATTGCGCACGATAACGGTATAAAGAACGTCTTCGTGACTAACGGTTATATCACTAAAGAAGCGCTGGAAAAAATAAGGCCGTACCTGGACGCGGCCAACATCGACCTGAAGGGCTTTAGTGCCGGGTTCTACAGGAAAGTCTGCGGGGCGGACCTGGACAAGGTCCTGGCCTCGATCAAGCTTTATTACGACCTCGGCATATGGATTGAGCTGACTACCCTGATAATCCCGAACCATAACGACAGCCCCGGCGAACTGCGTGAGATCGCCCGGTTTATCGCCTCCATCGACCCGGGGATACCGTGGCACGTTACCCGATACCACCCTACATACAGGCTGACGGACCAGCCCCCCACGCCGCTGTCCACCATTGAATTGGCCCGGGACATCGGGTATTCCGAGGGGCTTAAATACGTCTATGCAGGCAACGTCCCCGGCCAGGGCGGAGAGGACACCAACTGTCCCTCGTGCGGCCGCACGCTCATCAGGAGATACGGCAACTCGGTTATCGAATACTCTGTCAAGGACGGCGGCTGCGGCGGCTGCGGCGCGAAAATAGACGGGGTCGGACTATAAGGCTGTCAAAGCGCCGATATACTTATGTTATACTAAAGAGAAAGATGTCATTCCCGCAAAAGCGGGAATCCAGAGGCTTTCAAAATCACTAGGCGCCCATTTTCACGGGCGTGACAAAATAAACAAGAGGAGGAAATGATGGCGAAGGTACCGGTAGTGGACAAGACGGCTTGCACTAGCTGCGGGCTTTGCACTGAAATAGCCCCTAACACCCTGAGACTGGACAAGGACGACCTGGCGGATGTCTATAACCCGGCCGGAGACCCCGAAGACGTCATCCAGGAGGCGATAGACAGCTGCCCGGTAGAGGCGATTTCCTGGAAGGAGGCGTAGATATGATAAAAGTCAAGACGTTCGGCCAGGTCCTGAAGATATTCGAGACCCAGAAAGAGCTGCATCAACTGGACGAAGAAGTTAACAAGTTCCTGCATGAAAATAATATCGCAAAGGTAGTATCCGTAAGCGATGCCGTCCTGACGACGACCGAAGGCGCGACCCAGGGCGTAATCCGCGTCGTCACCTACGAGCAGTAAGGCTTGGTGACTTAAACCATGGAAGACGGAACCGTAAGATGGCGACAGTGGGGCGCCGAGGCGTTCGATGAAGCCAGGGACAGTAACAAGCTAATCCTGCTGGATATCTCGGCGGTATGGTGCCATTGGTGCCATGTCATGGACGACACCTCCTATTCCTCACCCGAGGTCATAAACCTCTTAAACGGCCGTTTTATCCCCATACGCGTAGATACGGACAGGATGCCTGATGTGAACGAGCGCTATAATATGGGAGGCTGGCCCACGACCGCCGTCCTCACGCCGACCGGAGAGGTCCTTGTCGGCGCCACTTACGTCCCTCCCGAGAAGCTCGTAGAGACACTGAGGGACATAGACGAGTTCTACGCCAAGAACCGGGACGCCGTCCACGAGAAGGCGGCAGAGCTCTCGGCCAGGAAAGCGGATGAAATAAAAACGGCCCTGGAATCCCCGAAGGGCGAACTGTCGGAGAATATTGCGGCTTACGTCCTGGAAGAGCTGGACCGGAACTATGACCCCGTCCACGGCGGTTTCGGCATCGACCCCAAGTTCCCCCTGCCGGATGCGGTCGATCTCCTCTTGACCGCCTACAGGGATACCGGGCGTAACGACTACCTGGAAATGGCCGCAAAAACGCTCGACGGCATGTCGTCATACGGCATGTACGACCACGTTATGGGCGGCTTTTTCAGGTATTCGACAACCAGGGACTGGTCGGTGCCGCATTACGAGAAGATGCTGGACGGAAACGCAGGGCTTATCGTCAACCTTATTAACACATGGCGCGTCACCGGAGATGAAAAATTCATAAATACGGCAAGAAAAACCCTGGACTACGTGGACGGCTGGCTCTGGGCCGACGACGGCTACTTCTGCGGCAGCCAGGACGCCGACGAGGTCTACTATAAGCTCGGCATGGAGGAGCGGAAAAAGCGCCAGCCGCCGTCTGCGGACAGGACTATGTACACCAGCTTCAATTCCAGGATGGCCTTCGCCTACCTGACCGCCTGGGAGGCGATGGGCGAGCCGGGTTACAAGGAGCGAGCCTTAATGGCGCTCGATTTTATCCTCTCAAAGATGAAATGCGTGGACGGGGGGCTTTGCCACTATTACGACTCCGGCCCAAAAAGACCGGGACTCCTCACGGACAACTCGGGGGCGATAAAGGCGCTACTGCTGGCCTTCCAGCTGACGGGGGATAAGAAGTGGCTGGACGAGGCCCTCTTGCTTGAGGTATACCTGGAGAGTACGCACTGGGATTTTGACCACGGCGGCTACTTCGATACCGCGCGCGACCCCGGCGCGATTGCCGCACTCACCCACCGGGTGAAGCCTATGGCGGAGAACTCGGACATGTCTCATTCCTTGAAGACGCTTGGCATTATCACGGGGGAAAAGAAGTTCCAGGACATGGCCCAAAAATGCCTCCTGCCGTTTACCAGGAGCTACCGGGACTTAAGCTTCATGGCCGCCGGCTATGCGCTCGCCGTCGATTTCCACATGAAGCCCGCCGTGGAGCTTACTCTTGCCGGACGCTTCGGCGGCGCGGACATGACCGCCCTGACGAAGGCCGTGAACCGGGTTTTCCTTCCGAGGAGGGTAATACGGTACATGGACTTCGGGCGAGACAAGGACGAAATAAGGAAACTCGGCCTGCACTTAGAAGGACCCGCCGCGGCATACATCTGCCGGGAGACGAAATGCACCGCACGGATAGAAGACCCCGACTCGCTCAAACGAGCGCTTGAAAGGGAAGCGGCCTAGTCCCCCGCCACGAAATCCAGGCTTCGGCCGCGCTCCACCGCGGCAGCGGCAAGCTCCCCAAGCCTCCGGATGAAGTCCAGGCATTTCTCCTTAACCTCGGCCGACATCATGTTCTCGTTCTCCAGATAGTCCCTGAGCTTCCCGATATCGGATACCAGACCGGGCAGTTCCTCCTTTGAAAACGAGATATCGTTATCATCTTTTCTGAGCTTCCCGAGGCTCGGGTATTCTTCCCCGGTAACCAGCTTGCGGAATAGCGCCACGTGAACCGACTCAGGCACCCGGAGCTGTCCTATGAACTGAAAGTCCCCATCCATCACCACCGCGTCGAACGGCATATCGTCTCCTATAGCGTCCTTTTGAAAGTTGCCACGGCAAGCGTCATCATCACCGCCATGAATATTACCAGGAAAATTATGTCTCCGTAGAGCACCGAAAGCGTGCTCCCCTTGAAGATTATCGACTTAAGCGCGTGCACCGCGTAGAACTCAGGGTTC
>JBEKYB010000224.1:0-3757 GCA_049511435.1 Nitrospirota bacterium
TGCCTTCAATCCTCGAGCCGATTGGGTATTTCTCGGCTATGACGTCCCAGGGGTTCGGCTCGATCTGCTTCATGCCGAGCGAGATCCGCTTATTGCCCTTGTCCATCGATAGGACTACGGCGTCGATAATATCGCCCATTCCGACGACCTTGCTCGGGTGGCGGACCTTCTGCGTCCAGGACATCTCGGAGACGTGCACCAGGCCCTCGATGCCCTCCTGGAGCTCGACGAACGCGCCGTAGTCGGTGAGGCTGACCACCTTTCCGCGTATCCTTGCGCCGACGGGATACTTCTTGTCGGCCTCCGCCCAGGGGTCGTTCGAGAGCTGCTTCAGGCCCAGGGAGACCTTCTCGTTCTCCCTGTCGTACTTGAGCACCATCACCTTGACCTTATCCCCCACCATGAAGAGCTCGGAGGGATGGCTGACACGGCCCCAGGACATGTCGGTTATGTGCAGAAGACCGTCGATGCCGCCCAGGTCGATGAACGCGCCGTATTCGGTGATGTTCTTTACTATGCCCTCTATCACTCCGCCTTCCTTGAGCGTGGAAAGCGTCAGAGTCTTCTTCTTGTCGCGCACCTCTTCCAGGAGAGCCCGCCTGGACAGGACTATGTTGCCGCGCCGCTGGTTGACCTTAAGTACCTTGAGCTCGAAGGTCTGGCCTATCAGGGAATCTAGGTTGCGGACCGGCCTCAGGTCTACCTGCGAACCGGGCAGGAAGCCCTTGACCCCGTTGATGTCCACGGTCATGCCGCCCTTTATCCTGGCCACGACCTTGCCGGAGAGCGTCATCTCGTTATTGCACGCCTCCTCTATCTGCTCCCATATCTTTATCTTGTCGGCCTTCTCCTTCGATAAGACTATATTGCCCTCGGAGTCTTCCCGTTCCTCAAGGTAGACCTCAATCTCATCGCCGACCTTTATGTTCTTTAGTACATCCTGGTGTATCTCCTCGATGGGTATGATACCTTCGGACTTGTAGCCGACGTCTACTACAACGCCGTCCTGCCTTACCTGGATGACCCTGCCTTTGACGACGCTCCCTTCCTCGACGCTCTTGAACGACTCGTCGTAAAGACGGGACATCTCATCCTGGCTCTCTCCCTCCGCCCTTTCCTCGTTTGTCTCATCCTCATCATCGACGGAGTGATCCCAAGCCAGATTCTTTTCCTCTTTGCCCATTAGACTGCTTACCTCCTGGTGTGATATTTCAAGCTTTATATACATAAAGCCAAAAGCCCTACCGTAAAAGATTACTCTAGCATATTTATTTATATTTTTCCAGTATTATTACTCGCTTAAACTATTTTTGAGTTTTTCTATCGCCGCCATTATGGTTTCGCTTATACGCTGGTACCGCTCGTGCCCGGCCTCGCCTTCCATCTTACCGAATTCAATTGGTTTTCCGAACGTCACGCTTATCGGCGTGAGCCTGAATTTCTTATGCACCTTACCAAGCGTCTTATAGCTGCCCCTTACATAAACCGGGACGACCGGCACTTTTGCCATCGAGACGACCATCCCTATCCCCGGCTTTCCGGGAAGCAGGTTCTCGCCCTCGCTCCTGGTGCCTTCCGGGAAAAGTCCGACGGGCTCGCCCGCCTTCAACCGGTCGAGGATGGTCCGGAGTATGGTCTTGTCCATCGCCCCGCGCTTTATCGGTATGGCCTTCCACTTCAGTAGTATGAACCTCTTCCATCGCCGGTCGAAAAGCTCTTCTTTCGCTACGAAGTTCACCCGCCTCCATATAGCCGACCCTACGAGCGACGGGTCGAGCAGGCTCGCGTGGTTGCTGGCCAGTATCACCGGCCCGCGAGCGGGCACGTTTTCCCGGCCTATTATCCGGTAGCCGAATAATATCTTGAACAGCACAAAGAATATGATATGCGCCAGGTCATAGAGGATGTACATTTGACCGATGCCCCGCCGCCTTTTCGACCCGCTCCTTCATGAACTGCACCACTTCTTCCGCGGTCATGTTGGACGTATCCACGACTATGGCGTCTTCAGCCTTCTTAAGCGGCGCGATATCCCGGTGGCTGTCGTCATAGTCGCGCTTCATTACCGCCTCCACGGTCTTTTCCAGGTCCACCTTCTCGCCCCTTGCAAGGAGCTCCGCATAGCGTCTCCTGGCCCTTTCCCTCACGTCCGCATCCATATAAAATTTTATCCCGGCCTGCGGGAAGACGACGGTCCCGATATCGCGGCCTTCCATCACCACGCCGCCCTTTTTGCCCATCTCCCGCTGGAGCTCGAGCAGGCGTTCCCGTACGCATGGCTGGGCCGATACGGCCGATGCGGCCATGCTCATCTCGGGTGTGCGGATAAGGCTGCTGACGTCCCGGCCGTCCACAAACACCTTAAGCTCCCCGCCCTCCTGTCTAAGCTCGACCTCGGTACTTCGGCAAAGCTCCCGAAGGGCCGGGCCTTCCTTTAGTTCGACACCTTCGCTAACGGCCTTCCAGCCGATGGCCCGGTACATCGCCCCGGTGTCCATATATATGTAGCCCAGGGCCTTGGCCAGCATCCTGCCGACCGTGCTCTTCCCCGCGCCCGACGGGCCGTCTATCGCGACAATCAGGTCCTTCATTTTGGAGTCGGCATGGTCAAAAGCATGTTGTTCCCCGCGCCTAAGACAGTAGGCATCTGCCCGTTCCATTTCTCAACCTGCTTCTCCATAATCTGGAGCTTCCTCCACTCAAGCAGCTTCGGATCGATCGAGGCGGAGAGCGCCCTGTTGGCCGCCGCTTCGCCATTCGCCTTGGCGACTGCTTTTCTGGCCTCGCCCTCAGCCGCCCTAAGTTCGTTCTCGACCTTCATGGCATTCTGGATAGCCTGAGTCTTCGCGCTTACTGCGTCGGCCAGGCCCTGCGGAGGACGAAGACTGCCTATCAAGCCGAACTGCTGTATGGTCACGCCAAATGGTTTCACGTTTTCGGCCAGGGTTTTTGTCACCCTTGAGAGAAATTCTTCCTTTTTCGTACCGTTCACCTCATCGAACATGTATTCGGAGCCTATCTGAGCCACAACGTTCCTAGTGGTATCCCTGAAGAAGCCGTGAGTGAATGAACTGACGTTGTCGGCGCGGAACTTCATATAAAATGCCGGAATCGCTTCCTGGCTTATCTGGTAGCTGACGGCGACGTCCATATCCACCGGCACCGAATCTTTAGTGTTGAAGGTCAGTTCCTCGTTCACCGGATTGCCTTCATTGACATCGTGTGTCCAGGCTACTCTCTGGACGAACGATGGATACGACACTATGGCCGTCTGTATAGGGTTGTAGAACGCAAAGCCGGTAAATACGTCGTCTTTAGTGACGCTTTGGTTGACGAGTCTGTTTATCTTTATGCCGGTGTAGCCGGGCTCGATTATCTTCCAGGAGAGTATAGTGCTTCTGAATAACGTCAACACGATGAATAGCGCCACCAGGACTGCGACCCATTTCAGCTTACCGAGCGCCTTTTTTAAATCAGGTAAATTTTCCATTTATTGCCTCCGTTTTATCGAGTCACCTCACGGACTCAAGCAGCTCCATGAACCCTGGGAAAGACGTATTGATGCATGCGGTATCGTTTATCCGCATCCCGTCCTTACCACCCTCGGCTATAAGTCCGGCGACGGCCATCGCCATGGCCACGCGGTGGTCGCCGTGACTCTGCACATCAGTTGCGCGCATCGGCTTACCGCCATGAATAACCATTCCGTCAGGATTCTCTTCTACCTTTACGCCTATCCGGGATAATTCTTTTGCCA
>JBEKYB010000225.1:0-3721 GCA_049511435.1 Nitrospirota bacterium
GCGTATCCTTTATGGGACGCAGTTCTTTCACGGGAGGGGCGGCTATAAGTCTGGTGCCTTTTATGCCCCTGTCGGTGAACGGGTTTTCCCGCGTGTCGAATCCCGCCCGCCTTGTCTCTCCGTGCAGGAAATCTTCGGTTTTGACTACTACCACGCCGTTACTGGCCCGGCTGTTAATATAAACGTTCGTGACGTTTACCACCTTTACCTTCATGATATTTACGCTGTTTGGGCCGTAATTGCCGTAGCCGTAATAGACTTCGCGCGGCGCCAGGGGCACCCAATAAACGGACTGGGGGCCCCATACCCACCCGACGTAACCGGGCGACCAGAACGCGGCCGTACTCCGAAGAGGCGGCACCCAGAACCATCCCATCGAGGCGTCGAACTGCCAGCGCCCGTAGTGGAACGGCGCGTACCAGGGGTCGTACGGGAGCCATATGTAGTTCCCGGCCTCCCAGACCCAGCGGCCGTTCGAATAGGGAGACCAGTCGGCCGAAACGGTTGTAGGCACCCATACGAACCCGTATTCCGGGAAGTCCACCCACCTGCCTCCATTGTCGAATTCGTAAGCGTAGTCGCCCATGTCCCGGGGGAGATACCTTGCGCTATCCGAGGGCCTCGCGAAGCGGTCGATCCTGTCCGAGACGAAGGAGTCGAAATCGTCCGGTTGCGGGAGCTCCGCGATAGACACGTCCCCTTCCGGCGTGGTAACCAGCATCTCGCCGTTATGCACGTCCGTCAGGCCTTGCCCGGTCTCAACCTCCACGGTGCCCGCCTGCACGCCTACCTGGGTCGTGCCGTCGTCCATTGAGGATACCCTGAACCTTGCCATGCCGTAGGCCCTGACCGAGGTATTAGGCGTATCCACCTGGAACACTTCCTGTCTCTTAAGCTGCCTCACATAAAAAGAGGCATCCCCGGACTCGAGTGCCACCTGATAGATTAACCCGTTGGCGGTCCGGTCAATTTTTATGATGTCCAGCTCCGACTGGTAGTTTAAAAAGGCGTGCTGCCCCGGCTTGAATGAGACATCTATCTTGGAGTTATCCCCGGCCCAGAGCCGGTCGCCTTCCCTGAGCGAGAAATTCGGCGAGAGTGCGGCCCATCCGTTCGTATCGGCGCTGCTAAATACGGTATCCCCCTCCAGGTATGATACGTGGGCCATGCCGAGGCCCTCGGGCGGGCCTTCGGCACCCGATTTTACGGCTGGGACAGCGAGAATAGCGATTAACAGCAATATTGAAATACGTCCTGCCCTGACTGATAGCCTCATCTTCTCCTCCGTATATTCCCCAAAAATCTCATAAGCTTAATTATAGCACCAGTCGAATAACTTTTGCTTGATAATCTTTTTGACCGGGGACTATAATGCCTCGGGTCAGGCAATCGACTCTTTTTTAGACTCAGGTATTATGAAAAAGTTTACAACCGGAGGGTACTGTGGAGCTCCTAGACGACTATCAATGCTTTGTATGCGGAAAAGATAACGCCCTGGGCCTTAAACTCAGCTTCGAGATAGACGAAAAGGCGCGCTCGATAAGCACAAGCTTCGTGCCGCAGAAGGCGCACCAGGGATACAAGGACGTCGTCCACGGCGGCATCATCTCGACGGTGCTGGACGAGGCGATGACGAAGCTCGCATATTCGCTCGGCGAGAACGCCGTAACCGCAAGGCTGACCGTGCGGTTTAAAAAGCCGCTCATGGTAGGGGAAAAGGTTAAAATAACCGGCAGGCTCACTAAGGAATCCGGCCGGGCGATAGAGGCCGAGGCAAAGGCAGTCAAAGACGACGGGACGGTGATAGCCGAGGCCGAGGGGCTGCTGATGCGGGTTAAGGCATAAATTTCAAATACGGTATCCTGCCAGGCTAAGGATAAGAAGTACCAGAACTAACGTGGTGACAAGGACATAGATATAGTCCCGCTCGAAGATAAACGCCACTACCGAGAGCGCGACCCGCGCCACGGGCGTTGCGACCAGGACAAGTATCCCCATCTGTATTATGCCCCTACTCCTTAAAGCCAGGGCGTCCTTAAAGATCCCGGTCAGGCTCCTGAGGTCGCTCGGCTCGCCCCGGAAAAATTTATATTCGGGCCTCAGGTCGCCGTATTTGTGCAGGTAATATATGCCGCCCGCGGCGACGACAACGGCCGCGATTAACACGCCCGCCCTGAGTACGCCGCCGATGATATTGTCGAGCTTTATTTCGCCGGCAGGTCTTCCGTTTGCCATATCAGAGTCTTCCCGTGACGCCGTTATATATCATCTCGACCGCCAAGACTATCAGTACGGCTAAGAAAAGGAGCCTGATGCTTCTGACTTGCGCCTTTACCAGTACGCGCGCCCCGATGGCCGAACCCGTCAATACGCCCAGCATGACCGGCATCGCCAGGGCCGGGTCGATATAGCCGCGGTTCAGATAAACTCCGGCGCTGGCTGCCGCGGTCACGCCTATCATGAAATTGCTTGTAGTGGTTGATACCTTGAACGGGAGCCGCATTGCACGGTCCATCGCCAGTACCTTAAGCGCCCCGGAGCCTATCCCAAGCAGCCCGGAAACGACACCCGCGACATACATTATGCCAAAACCGGCGGGCACTCCGGCTACATTGTAGTGGCGGAAGCTCCCTCCTGCCGGATAGCTGGAATCCATTTTAAGCAGTGCGGCAATCCTGTCCGTTTTTTCCGGGCCGCTGATATTCTTCGGGGGCTTCCTGGAGAAATACGCCGAAAAGAGCAGGACGGCCCCGAATATTATTGAAATTACCGATGTCTGAAGCCTTGCGGCCAGGAATGCGCCCGACAGTGCGCCTATCGTCGTGGCGACCTCGAGGAACATCGCTACCCGGATATTGCTGAAGCCTTCCCGGACGTAAGCCGCCGCAGCCCCCGAGGATGTGGCGATGACGGAGACCAGGGATGCGCCCGCAGCGTAGCGGATATCGACTCCGAATATCAGCGTAAGGAGCGGCACTATTATGACGCCGCCCCCGAGCCCGGTCATGGAGCCGAAGAAGCCCGCTGCCAGCGCGCCAAGGAAAATAAATCCGGTGAATTCAGAAATATTCAAGCCGTGCATACCCGGTAATAATGCCTTCCGCCGTTGACTGCCTGGTCTTTGCCGTGCTATCCTGCATTATTAACTATATCAAACGGGCGCGGATATGCTGAAATTTATCGGAAGAAAACTTATTTGCAAATGATAACTAAGGAAAAAATCCTCGCTTTGATGAGGGAAAAGACATACCGGCCTCTCCTGATGAAGGAGCTCATGCGCGAGATGGGCGTCCCGCGGGAGGACAGGGAGGGGTTTAAGGAGTCCCTGCGCGAGCTTATCCGCGAGGGCGAGGTGCTGAAAATCCGGGGAAATCGCTACGGCCTGCCCGAGAAGATGAACCTAGCTGTGGGCAAGATATCAATCCACCCGGACGGCTACGGCTTTGTCATGCCCGAGAAGGAGGGCGAGCCCGATATATACGTCCGCTCGGTCAACACCCTGGGCGCGATGCACGGCGACAGGGTCGTGGCCAGGGTCGAGCGGGAGCGCGGCGAGGGCAGGCCCGAGGGCAGGGTGATAAGGGTGCTGGAGCGCGCGTCCGAAAGCATCGTCGGGAGATACGAGGCCGGGCGCGGCTTCGGCGTGGTGATATCCTCCAACCCCCGGATAACCCACGACTTTTATGTGCACCCGAAGGCCAGGGGCGGCGCCATCACCAAC
>JBEKYB010000226.1:0-3652 GCA_049511435.1 Nitrospirota bacterium
CCATGCCTTAGAAATCTCCCGTCATGGGCCTTATCGAGCTGACCGGGACTTTGCGCGCAATGTCCTCAAACACTTCTTTTATCGCAAGGGTCTCGACCCGGTCCAGGAGGGTAGTGGAGTTCGCCGATGCGGATATATAGTCCATGTCCTCAAGCTCCATCCCCGCCTTAACAATAGATTTTTTCATCGTCCGGGCGATAGCCGCGCCATCCGCCGGATACGATGAGACAATGCCGCACCCGCCGCCCATGGTCTCGCCGGTTATCTCGGCATAGATATTCGCGCCGCGTTTCACGGCGGACTTAAGCGTCTCGAACACGAGCACGCCCGCCCCCTCGCCAAGCACCCTCCCGTTCCGCCGCCTGTCGAACGGGAAGCAGCCCTCCACGGAGCCGTTCTTGACGGTGGAGAGTATGTTCAGGGCGTCGAACGCATGGAATATCACATCGTTTAACTCCTCGCCGCCGCCCGCGATTACCGCGTCCGCGGCGCCCTTCCTGATGAGCCCCACGGCATAGATAATGGCCTCTTCGGCGGATATATCCTTTTGGCAAAACGTGGAGTTGGGGCCTTTTATCCTGAGTTCGATGGATGTCAGGCTCGCGGCGGAATTAGGCACGGTCGTGGGGAAAAGCATCGGGTTCACCCCCGAAGGCCCGCGAAGTATCAGGCCCTCGAAAAACTCCTCGGTGCAAGAAGTCCCGCCGTAGCCGTTGCCTATCACGATACCAATCCGCTCAGGAGGGATTTCGCCGCCCGTCAGGCCGGCGTCCCTCATGGCCTCGATGGATGAGACCAGCACCATCCGGGAGAGCCTGTCCATCCTGCGGAGCTTCATCGGGTCCACAAGGGCGGAGGGGTCGAAGCCGCGCACCTCGGCGCCAAGCCTGGACTTAAAAGGGGCGGTATCGAACCCTTCTATCCGGGCTATCCCGCTCCTGCCGGAGCGTACAGCCTCCCAGTACGAAGGGACGTCGTTCCCGAGCGCGTTTACCGTCCCTATGCCGGTTATTACAATTCTATGCATATAAGTAATAGTTACCCACCGATGGCATGTTTTTCAAAATCGCCCGATAAATCGGGCGGCTACGCCTTTCTTATTACTATCGTAGTGTTATTCCCGCCGAAGGCCAGCGAATTCGATATCGCGAGCCTTATATCCCGCGGCCTCGCATGATTCGGCGTGTAATCGAGGTCGCATAGCGGGTCTTTAAACATATAGTGTATCGTCGGCGGGATAACCCCATGAAAGACGGAGAGGACTGTCGCGACGGCCTCGAGGCCTCCGGCCGAGCCCAGGCAGTGGCCTATCATCGATTTTATGGAGCTTACCGAAACGTTGTATGCGTGCTCACCGAGTATCTTTTTAATGGCCGCCGTCTCGGATGCGTCGTTGAACCTTGTGGCAGTGCCGTGGGCGTTTATGTAATCGACATCTTCGGGGACGGCACCGGCGTCTTGAAGAGCCGCGGCTATCGTGCGGGCCGCACCCTCACCGCCTGTTTCGGGAGCGGTCATGTGAAATGCGTCCCCGGCGATGCCGTATCCCGCAAGCTCGGCGTATATCCTGGCCCCGCGCGCCTTCGCCCGCCCGGCCTCCTCGAGGACGAGCATACCCGCGCCCTCACCCAGAGAGAGCCCCTTCCGCTCCGCGTCGAACGGCCTGCACGGCCTTTCGTCCACCGCGCGAAGAGCATTGAACCCGCTGTAGGTCAGCTCGCACATCGCGTCGCTGCCGCCGGTAATGACTATGTCCGCCTCGCCGTCCCTTATGACGTCCGCGGCGTAACCAATAGAGGTGGACGAGGACGAGCAGGCGGTAACTACCGTGCTCCTAGGGCCGAGGCAGCCGAATTCCGCCGCGACCATATCCGTCGTAACGCTGGGCGAAAAAGGGATCAAAAGAGATGGCCTGGGCCTGTGTACACGCTCCTTGAGGTCCCGGCGGTATTTCTCGCCGGAGAGCATCCCCCCGGCCCCGCCGCCCAGGATTACCCCAAATATTTCGGGGTCAACCGATAAGAGGTCGAGGCCGCTGTCTCTGATGGCCTCCCTGGCGGCGATTATGCCTATCTGGTCGCAGCGGGACATCCGCCTCAGCTCTTTCTTTGAGAAATGCCGGGACGGGACCATGTCCCTGACCTGGGCGCCGATATGCGTCCGGTAGGCGGACGTATCGAAAAGGTCCATAGGGCCTATGCCGCAGCGGCCCGCGATAAGCCCTTCCCAGTACTCGCTCACGGTCATCCCGAGGGCGCTTACCGCGCCCAGCCCCACGACCGCCACCTTACGTCTTTGATGCATGTAAACGCCGTCCATTGCCCGGGGTTGAGGAAAGTTCCCGATTATATTATCCGGGAACGATTATTGTCAAGGTTAATTGGCAAACCGGGCGGGGTAAATCTCGATAACATAGGGAGTTTCTTGACTTTGCGGACATTTTCCATTATATTCGGCAGGCATAAGAGATAGGCATTAGTGATATCAAGATTCCCATTCAGGAGGTTTAATTGGCTTATAAAGACCTGCGCGAGTTCATAAAGGTGCTTGAGGACAAGGGACTTCTCCGGAGGATAAAGGCGGAAGTGGACCCATATCTCGAGATATGCGAGATAACCGACCGCGTCTCAAAGGGAAAAGGGGCCGCCAACACCGCCCTGCTCTTCGAGAACGTCAAGGGAACAAGCATACCAGTCCTCACGAACGCCCTTGGCTCGATGGAGCGGATGGCGCTCGGCTTAGGCGTCGGAAGCCTGGACGAGATGGGCGCTCGCGTAAGGGACATGGCCGATATCACGCGGCTCCTGCCGGGGCCGGGCGCGGGTTTCATGGAGAAGCTCGCGGTCCTGCCGAAGCTGAACGACATCTCCGGCTTCTTCCCCAAGACGGTCAAGAAGGCCCCTTGCCAGGAGGTCGTACTTACCGGCGACCAGGTGGACTTGGGAAAATTCCCAATAATAACATGCTGGCCCGGCGACGGCGGCCCGTTCGTTACGCTCCCGATGGTCGCAACGGTGGACCCGGCGACGAGCATCACGAACCTCGGGATGTACCGGCTCCAGGTATTCGACAGGTACACCACCGGGATGCACTGGCACAGGCACAAAGACGGCGCTCGCCACTACGCCCATTACGAGGCCGTGGGCAAGCGGATGGAGGTCGCGGTGGCCATAGGCGCGGACCCGGCCACCATTTACGCCGCGACGGCCCCGCTGCCGCCCGCCGTGGGCGAGTACCTGTTCGCCGGGTTCCTCCGGCAGGAGGCGCTCGAGGTCGTGCAGTGCAAGACGATAGACGTCCGGGTCCCGGCGCATGCCGAGATAGTCCTCGAAGGCTACGTGGACCCCGGCGAGCGGCGCACCGAGGGGCCGTTCGGAGACCATACCGGCTATTACTCGCTCGCGGACGATTATCCCGTCTTCCACGTCACAGCCGTCACGCACAGGAAAGACCCGATATATCCCGCGACGGTCGTGGGCAGGCCGCCTCAGGAGGACGCGTACATCGGCAAGGCCACGGAGCGCATATTCCTGCCGCTCCTCCAGATGATAGCCCCGGATGTCCTGGACATCGACCTGCCCGTCGAGGGCGTCTTCCACAACAACGTCATCGTAAAGATAAAGAAGAGCTTCCCCGGCCACGGCCGCAAGGT
>JBEKYB010000227.1:0-3619 GCA_049511435.1 Nitrospirota bacterium
CAGGCCGTGCGGCACCAACTCATCGATGAGCACACGGTCTTTGAGGCGCCCTGGATGCGCGAGCACCGGGATGCCGCCGGCGGATTCGACTATGTCGCGGGTGTTCCAGGTTAGGCGCGGGTCGTGGACGATCTTTAAACCGATACCGGTCGACCGGTTTTTTTTGAGCAACGCCTCGGCAAGGAGGCCGACTATATAAGAGCCCTCGATGAACTTGCCGTTCTCGTCGAAGAAGAAGCAGCGGTCGAAGTCCCCGTCCCATGCAAGCCCGATGTCGGCCCCGGAATTAATGACGGCCTTCGACGTCGCGTCCCGGTTCTCCGGCAGAAGGGGGTTCGGCACTCCGTTCGGGAATGAGCCGTCCGGCTCGAAATTTACCTTGACGAACCTTACCGGCAGGCGCGCTCCCAGCATGTCTATTATCGGCCCGGCGCATCCGTTGCCGGGGTTAACCACCACTTTGTATGGAGGGAGCGACAGCGGGTCGATATAGCTGATTACGTGCTCTATGTATGCGTGGCTCGTGTCTATTTTTTCCGCCGGACTTGGCGGCGAGGCCTTCTGGAGGCTAAGCGTGCCCACGAGGGCCTCGATATCCTTGAGGCCGGTATCGCCGCTGATGGGCTTCGACTGCTCGCGCACGAACTTCATCCCGTTATAATCGGCGGGGTTATGGCTCGCGGTGACCATGACGCCGCCGCCGGCGTTCAGGTGGAATGTGGAGAAATAGACCTGTTCGGTACCGCACAGGCCGATGTCGTAGACCATGTGCCCCGAATCTATAATGCCTCTTTGGAGCGCCTCGGATATCGGTCTGCTTGACTGCCTTATGTCGCGTCCGACGACGACCGCCCCGGGCCTTATGATGGAAGAGTAGGCCCTGCCGATATTATATGCCAGTTCTTCGTTGAGTTCCTCCGGCACCCTGCCCCGGACGTCATAGGCTTTAAAGCAGCTGAGGCTCATCGGCATTTCCCTTTCATTTGAGCTGTTTTCCGTTTTTATGTTAAATGCGGATGCGTGCAGTGTCAAGGGTTTTGGCCTTCACTGCGATAAAATCCTTGAAAAACCGCGCCGGATTCCATATTATAGCCATGTCCCGGATAATAGTATCAGGTATTTATTTGCCAGGCGTGATGTTTGTATAAATGAGATTGAATTAATGCAGGTTCTCCAGTGAAGAAAGGCCGCCAAAAGGCCCTCCCATACAATACCATAGCAAGGGCTTTAATAACCCCGTTCCTGTTGGGCGTAAAGTACTTCCCGCTATGGTTCTGTAGGTTTCTGTCGTGGGTAATTACCTGCGCCTACTATCCTTTTTTCATAAAAAGGCGTCACGACTACCAGGACAATTTAAAACATATCCTTGGGGACGGCATATCCGACTGGCGGCTCTTCAGTATAACCTTCCGGATGTGCGTCAACTACGGCTATTACCTGGTAGACCTTTTCCGTGTCAATGACAGGCGCGAGGAAGAGCTTCAGGAAATGCTCTCCGGCGAGAGCGGGTACGAGAACATCCAGGACGCGCTATCGAGGGGCAAGGGCGGAATTCTACTGACCGCGCACATGGGGAACTGGGAGCTGGGCGGCATAGTGCTCTCGCGGCTCGGCCACGCCGTAAACGTAGTATACTTCCCGGACAGCTCAAGGCGTATAGAGAGGAACCGGACCAAAAAACGCCTTATGAGGGGGGTCAAGGAGATAAGGCTGGACCCGGAGCGGATATCGCCGCTCGCGATGATGCGCGCGCTTGAGAGAGGGGAGCTGGTCGCGCTCCAGGGCGATAAGCTATACCACGACAGCGGGACGAAGGTCAGGTTCTTCGATGCCCCGGCCTATTTCCCCCGGGGGCCCGTCCTTCTGGCAATGATGACCGGGGCTCCGATACTGCCGTCTTTCATAATAATGGACGGGAAGGCAAAATATAAAATCATCGTGGAAAATCCGATATACGCTGTGAAGACGGGCGACCGTGAGCGAGACATCGAGGAGAACCTTAAAAAGGTGGCGGAGATATTCGAGAAATATATCGGCATGCACTACGACCAGTGGTACTGCTTTACCAGGTTCTGGGACAGCAGCACCGAAAAATCTAATGAGTCTATATAGGGGAAAGGGGTAATTATTTATGAATCATCACAGTGGCGTGGCCGCATGCCCGCTTCGGGCGTCGGCCGTTTACAAAACGTTTGATGAATCAAAAATAATACCCGCCTGCCTCATTAATTGAGGATAATATCAATGAAAATAAGCTTCATATACCCCGAATGGGGCAACTTCCCGCTTAAGTACAGGCGCTACATACACACGCTGGGGCTGATTACCGTCGCAGGGCTTACACCGCCCGATATCGAGACTACCTTCACCGACGAACGCATCGAGCCGATTGATTTCGACGAAAAGACCGATCTGGTCGCGATATCCGCGATGACCTGCCAGGCGAAGCGGGCATACGATATAGCGGACGCGTTCCGGGCGCGGGGCGTGCCGGTGGTGCTTGGCGGCCTGCACCCGTCGCTTTCGCCGGAGGAGTCGGCGGAGCACGCGGACGCGGTGGTGGTCGGCGAGGCGGAAGGGACATGGGAGGGCCTGGTCGAGGACTTCAGGGCGGGCCGGATGAAGAAATTCTACAAATGCATCGAGCGGCCGACGATGGCGGAGGTGGCCTGGCCCCGTAGAGACCTGCTGAAAGGCAAGGGATACATCCCGATGCAGTCGATACAGGTATCCCGGGGATGCCCGGTGAACTGCGAGTTCTGCTCCGTCCCGGGCCTTTTCGGGACGTCGTACCGCGGCAGGCCGATAAAGGAGGCGCTGAACGAACTCGAGAAGATGGGCGAGTACATCTTCTTCGTGGACGATAACTTCCATATCGCAAAAAGGCGGAGCTACGAGCTATTCGACGGCATGGCCGGGATGGGCAAGAAATGGACGGGCCTTGCGCCGCTGTCCGTCGCGCAGGATACGGAATATGTGGATAGGCTGGTGAAATCGGGATGCTGGCTCCTGTACGTGGACGTGGGGCCGTGGATGTCCGCGTCCTTCGGCGAGAGGCGCGCCGGGTTCACCGCGGCCGAGAAGCACCTGGACAGCATCGCCAGGCTGCATGACGCCGGGATAAAGCTTATAGCATCCTTCGTTTTCGGATACGACTACGACGATGAGGGGGTGTTCGACAGGACGGTAGAGTTCGCCAAAAAGACCGGCATCGAAGAGTGCGAGTTCCTGATACTGACGCCGTACCCGAACACGCGCCTGCACACCAAGCTCGATGCCGAGGGCAGGATAATCGACCGCGACCTATCCAGATACACCACGACTAAAGTCGTCTTCAGGCCGAAGCTCATGACGCCCGAAAAACTCTACGAGGGATACATCCGCGCCTGGAAGGAGTTTTATTCCAGCGACATCGTGGAAGAGACGCCAGACGGCGTTCTGATAAAGACGATGGCCCAGTTCCCTATCAACCCCGCCGTATTCGACAAGATGATAGACGAGCGATACCGCCCCGAGGACAAGTGGGTGGAAAGCTTCGTCAGGCGGGAACGGCTTGGGAAATAATCGAGCATGATATGAGGATGATTAAGATTATAGGCTCGATATTAGGCGGCTACCT
>JBEKYB010000228.1:0-3594 GCA_049511435.1 Nitrospirota bacterium
ACGATGCGCCGCTCTACCACCGCCCCGTCGGCGTATGGAAAACGCCCATCCCGCTTGAGCCATCCGAGGAAATATTATTTTAACGAGTCTCATAGGAACATTTACGGCATGTTTGCCGCGGCGTTTGCCGAGATACTCTCGTACGCCAAGATTGACGAAGAGCTGCAGCGGTTTAACGTTGAGCTCGAGAGAAGGGTCGAGGAGCGTACACGGGAGGTGGAGTCCTACCAGAAGTCCATCGAGGGCATACTGCTGAAAAGCCGCGATATGATGATAGTGACGGACTCCCGCGGTAAGATAAAGCTCGTGAACCCGAGCGCCCTCAAGCTAGGTTATAAAAAAGAGGAGTTGGAGGGGAAATCCCTGGAAACCGTAATCCATCCCGGGCAGGGCGACCTGCTGGCCGCCTTGCTGACGGCCGACGGCGTCGAGGACTTTGAGACCGAGTTTATCGACAAGGCCGGACGCGAGCGCAAGATACTTATCAACACCATCCTCTTAGAAGAGGGCCATGAGGGCGCCTACCTGGTAACGGCGAGGGATGTGACCGAAAAGAGGATGTTCCACGAGAAGCTTATGCGGGCGGAGCGGCTGGCCTATATAGGGGAACTGGCCTCGGGGGTGGCCCACGAGATAAACAACAAGCTGGTCCCGGTACTTGGCTACGCGGAACTGCTGATGGACGACCGGAAGGAGGAAAAAGAGGTCCGGATGCTCCAGAGAATAAAGGAATCCGCCATTGGGGCAAAGAACGTTATACAGTCCTTGCTCAAGTTTTCAAGGCAGGAGAAGCTGGAGAAGAGGCTTTCCGACATAAACGAGCTCCTGTCGGATACCGTGGAGATGTACCGCTTGCGGCTTAAGAACACGAAGATAGAAATAGTCACGAACCTCTCCCCTGACCTCCCGCGCACCGTGTTGGACAGGCAGCAGATGCAGCAGGTCGCGGTTAATCTGATAAACAATGCCGTTCATTCCATGAAAAATACCGGGGGGAAGCTGGAAGTGTCCACTTCCATGTCGGAGAAAAGCGGCATAGAAATAAGGATCGCGGATACCGGACCGGGGATACCGGAAGACATAGCGGAGAGGATATTCGACCCGTTTTTTACCACCAAAGACGTAGGCGAGGGTACCGGCCTGGGCCTGAGCATATGCTACGGCATAATCTGCGAGCACGGAGGAGAGATAAACTTCTCAAGCAGGCCCGGCGGCACCGTATTTACGGTAAGGATACCCGTGAACGAAAGAACGGGTGAAGACGCTCCCGCCGCAGGAAAGCGTCCGTTATCACTAACGAGAAGTGGCGACTCCTCCGGCCGGAGCATCCTTGCCATCGACGACGACAAGGACCAGCTGGACCTTTTGGAGGAAGTCCTGGGCGGGAAATACGAGGTGGTAACGGCAAAGACCGGCCTGGAAGCGCTCCAGAACCTGAAGAACACGGACTTCGACCTGGTACTTACGGACGTCAGGATGCCGGGACTCAACGGCATAGCCGTGCTTGGATGGATAAAAAAGCACAAGGCGGCCCTGAAGGATAAGGTCATCTTCATAACGGGGGACACATGCGAACCTTCCCTGCATAAGTTCATCGAGGAAAACGGAGTCCCTGCCCTGGCGAAGCCCTATAATATCGGCGACCTCCTGGAAACGGTGGAGGAGGTTTTATCGGGCCCGCGCGAGGGCGCGACGGCTGTTTTCTTCTAATGTGACTGACATTTTTGTCCGATAAGAAAGTAGCAACAGACAGTAATAGAGCTTCAGGACAGACACGAGAAATCCGGCAGAAGCGAGTATTTCGGAGTGATTAAAGGTTTACGGCGGCGCCGCCCCTTGCCCGCAGGCCCCTCCCTTCCCGAAAACGGAGGTCTCCGGCGCCGCCGTAACTCCCTCTTACCTCCCCTTTGTTTTGGTTCCCCGGCAGCGCTCCAATAGGACGCTCTTCTCCAAGTAGACCTAAAGAAAAGTAGTATTTCCTCCGATAAATATCTTAGCCACTGCTGTAGTAGTCATCCCTGAAAAGGGGGCGGAATGTATTTTAGAATCCTGGCAGTAGACGATGATCCACTGGCGCTCGAACTCCTGGAAGGCGTGCTTTCAAGGAAGGGCTGCACGGTGGACGCCGCGGCCTCCGGGACGGAGGCCATGAGGCTCCTGGAGAGGGAGCGCTATGACGTCGTTTTTACGGACCTGAAGATGCCCTACGTGAGCGGCATTGAGGTCCTGAAGTCCGCGAGACAGCATGACAGTGAGGTCTTGGTAGTAGTCTGCACGGGTTACTCGTCTCTGGAGAGCGCCATAGAGTCCATAAGGGCCGGGGCCTACGACTACCTTACTAAGCCCTTTACGGCCGACGAGATACTGGTCGTTTTAAAGAACGCATTGGAAAAGATTCAGCTCAAAAGGAAGAACGCCCGGCTTCTGGAAAAAATGGAGGGCATCTTGACCGAGTTGAAGGCAAGGGGCGGGATTGACTCTCGGGCGCTTGTCAGGCTGCCTTCGCCCGGTGGTTTTCAAGGTCAGCGCCAGCCGGAGGACAAGGAAGAGAAAAAAGCGGAATACCTGGGTTCCCTGAAAGAGTTGAAGGACCTCGCGCAGTTAAAGCGCGAAGGCCTTATAAGCTCTCAGGAGTTCAAACAGTTGAAGGGAAAGCTCTTGGGGCAATAAATATTTTAACAAAGGCTTGATCAGAATGCTCACCCTTACGAAGACAGACGGTTCCAAGATAGTAATAAACCACTTGATGATAGAGTTTGTCGAAAAAACTCCCGATACGGTCATTACCATGAGTACCGGAGAAAAGATCCTTGTAAAGGAACCGCAGGAATACATACTCCAGATGATCCTGTTCATGAGGAAAAAAGTGCTCCCATGAGCCCCAGGAAGGTAAGCGCCGCGGACCTGACAAGCATTGTAGGCCTGGTGCTCGGCGTGCTCGCGGTGGTCGGCGGGCAGGTACTGGAAGGCGGAAGCATAAAAGCCATCATGCAGCCGACCGCCGCCGTCATTGTCTTCGGGGGCACTATTGGGGCAGTCTGCCTGTCTTTCCCCCTTTCGGAGGTAAAAGGCGCCCTCAGGTCCTTCAAGTTAGCCTTTACCGAGAAAAAGACGGACCCCGACCTGGTCATAAAGGAGATACTTGGTTTTGCATCAAAGGCCAGGAAAAATGGCCTTATATCTATCGAAAACGACCTGGCTGGAGCTTCGTCACCTTTCCTGGCCAAGGTGCTCCGTAACGCGGTGGACGGGATGGACCCGAAGCTTCTGGCTGAGACCGTGCAAAACGAGATAGACAACCTCGAAGAGGCCAGGATTGGATACACGAAGGTTTTCGAGGCCGCGGGAGGATATTCCCCGACCATCGGCATCCTGGGCGCCGTCATGGGCCTTATACACGTGATGGAGAACCTCTCCGACCCCACCAAACTCGGTTCGGGTATCGCCGTCGCCTTTGTCGCCACGCTGTACGGCGTGGGCGCCGCCAACCTGATGTTTCTACCCTGGGCCGGCAAGTTGCGGATCAAAATCCGCGAAAAACAGGTGATCCAGGAGATGACCTTGGAAGCCGTTCTCTCCATCGTCGAGGGCGTT
>JBEKYB010000229.1:0-3532 GCA_049511435.1 Nitrospirota bacterium
CTGGTCAGCCAATGGGGCGAGGGCAAGGGGCCCGATGCTTCTCTAAGCGCTCTTTCCATGGCGTTCGGCAGCCAGACCGTAAGCGGGAGCTGCGCCGATTTCCCGGTCGCCCCCGCGAGAAGGAGAAGCCCGATAAACGTCGCGGTACCCGCGGGCATGGACGCGGCCGCACTGTTTATGAAAGCTATGTCCGTGCTGCCGGAGAAATAGAAAAGCCAGACGAGCGCGACGCCGAAGGCGGTATCGCCTAGCCTCGTGACTATAAAGGCCTTCCGGCCCGCGGTCGCATTGTCTGGGTTGGTATACCAGAAGCCGATAAGCGCATAGGAACAGAAGCCGACGCCCTCCCAGCCCACGAACATAAGCGGCAGGTTGCCCGCCAGGACAAGCAGGAGCATCGAGAAGACGAAGAGGTTCAGCAGCATGAAATACCTGGCGTAGCCAGGGTCGTCCCTCATGTAGGCGGCGCTGTAGACGTGAATAAGGAAAGAGACTCCCGTCACCATCGCAGTCATCGTAATGGACAGGGCGTCCACATGGAGCTGTATCGGCGCGCTGAACCACCCCGACGTGAGCCAGTCCCCGAGCGTCAGGGAGAACGGCCCGGTCATATTCATGAAGACGAATACCGAAAGGATGAACGATATCCCGACCGAGGCGCAGGCTATGGTCTCAACCAGCCGCCGCGGCAGACGCCATCCGGCGACGCCGTTTATGAACGCGCCTGCCAGGGGGAGAAGCAGGATATATGGGACCAAGTACCGCATATCAGCCTTTCATCTCGTTGAAATCTTCGAGGTTCACGCTCCTCTTCCTCTTATGGAGGTAGACTATCATCGCGAGCCCCACTGAGACCTCCGATGCCGCCATCGTCGTCAGGAACAGTACGAATATTTGCCCTTCCGGCATGCCCCACCGGAGGCTGCCCGTGACAAATACAAGCCCCGCCGCGTTCAGCATCACCTCGACTCCGATAAGTATCATGAGCAGGTTGCGCCTGGCCACGACGCATATCACGCCCAGGACGAACAGTATCCCTGAGAGTGCGAGTATATGGAAAAACGGTACCATCAGTCCCTCCTCCCCAGGTAGAGCGAGCCGACCAGCGCGAACAACAGCAGGAGAGACGCGGCCTCCACCGCGAGCATGTACTTCTTATAAAGCGCCTGGCCAAACGTTCTGGGCGAGATAAAGCCGCCGCCCATGCCTTCGGCCGAACCCGGCGAGAGCGCGAAAAGGATTACCATCCCGGCCAGTATTATCGCCGCTATAAGCAAAGCGGCCCCCCATGTTTTCATGAACGCCCCCGCGGGCCTTACCGGCATGCCCATCTCTAACATCATCACGATGAAAAGGAAGAGCACCATTATAGCGCCGGCGTATATCAATACCTCGATAGCCGCTATGAACGGCGCGCCCATCATATAAAATATCAGGGCGAGGGAAAAAAACGACAGGACGAGATATATAACGGCGTGTATCATCTCGCGCCTGGTCACGGCCATGGCCGTCGAAAGGACTGCGGCGGCGGCAAATAGATAGAATGCGGCCTGGCTCACGGCATGTTCCCCCTGATATCGACGGGCCCGTATTCGTCCGGGTTCTGGCCCTTCTGGTTCACCACCCCGACCCCGGAGTGCCGGTAGAAGTTATAGCCGGGGTATTTGCCCTGGCCGTCCACAAGCAGGTCCTCCTTCTCGTAGACCATGTCCAGGACGTCGTACTTGCAGAACTCGTAGTCCGGCGTGAGCTGAATGGCATAAGTAGGACAGGCCTCCTCGCACATCCCGCACAGGATGCAGCGGGAAAAGTTGATCCTGAACCATGAAGCCATCCTGCGCCCGTCCGTCTCGCGCTCTATCGACTGCATTGAAATGCAGCTTACCGGGCATACGGCCGAACAGAGGTAGCACGCGACGCAGCGCTCCTCGCCGTCCGGGTCTTTAGTGAGGACAATCCGCCAACGCGCCCGCTCCGGGAGCGGCCTCCTCCTCTCGGGGTACTCTATTGTTACCGGCTTCCTGAACATCTCCTTGAGCGTAGTCCAGAACGCCTCCATGAGCCCCAGCAGGACGTCTTTCAATGCACCCTCCAGCCAAACCCTAGGGCCAGCCCAGCAGTCAAAAGGACGTTAAAAAGCGCCAGCGGCAGCAGGAACTTCCAGCCGAAGTGCATAAGCTGGTCGTAGCGGAGCCTGGGCAGTGTCCCGCGCATCCATATGAAGAAGAATGCGATGAAGGCGGACTTGAAAAAGAACCAGAAAAATGAGAGGCTGTCCGGCCCCGGCCCCTGCCATCCCCCGCAGAAGAAGGTAATGGCCAAAGCGGACAGCACGATGATGTTCACGTATTCGCCGATGTAGAAAAGGCCGAACCGCATGCCGCTGTATTCGGTGTGATAGCCCGCGACCAGCTCGTTCTCCGCCTCGGGCAGGTCGTAGGGAATCCGCTTCGACTCAGCCGCGACGCTTATGAGAAAGACTATGAAGCCGAGCGGGGAATAGACGATGAAGGGCACGCTGTGCTGGGCCGCCACAATGTCCGAGAGGCTGAACGAGCCGGTCAGCATCACTACCGGGACGATGGACAACCCCATGGACAGCTCGTAGGATATCATTTGCGCGGAGCCCCTTATGCCGCCCAGGAGGCTGTATTTGGAGCCGGACGACCATCCCGCCAGGGCCACTCCGTATACTCCCAGCGACGAAAGCGCGAGGAAATAAAGGACGCCAACATTCAGGTCTATCACCGGCATCTGCACAAGGTGTCCACAAATCGCGACAGGCGCCCCGAAAGGTACTACTGCGAAGGTCAAAAGTACCGTTCCGGCCACTATGCCCGGGGCGATGAAGAATATGGCCCTGTCCGCTTCCTTGGGGAGGATGTCCTCCTTCGTGACGAGCTTAATCACGTCAGCCAAGGGCTGGAGCAGTCCGAAAGGGCCGACGCGGTTCGGGCCGAAACGGCTCTGCATGCGCGCCAGGAGCTTCCTCTCCGCAAGCACCATGTAGGCGGCGAGCGTCAGAGTTATTATGAGTATTACTGCCGCCTTCACGATGATTATTGCCATTATGGCGACGGTTTCCGTCATTATTGCACCTGCGCGATTTCAATGGCTTTGCCTGAAAACACATCGACCGGGAAGCCGTGCAGCCTCGGGGCGACGGCAATGCCGTCGGCCATATCCCCGCTGGTCTTCAGTTCACATCTGAGCCGTTCGCCGGCGCAGCGAATCTCGACCTCTGCGCCTTCAGGGATGCCCAGCGCCGCCGCATCCGCCGTGCTTATTAAAACGTAAGGCACGGGCGCGCGCAGCTGGGTCTTATCCGAGTATAACGATACCTCCTCCGTCCCGAAGGTGAGGTCGACGGCATGGAGGATGAGACCGTTTCTCTCGCCGGGTTTCTCTTTCTTATGCTTCACCCCCTTGAATTCGGCAGGCACCGGGATAACCGCGCCGTTCATCTCCGGGTCTATTGGCAGAATCGGCTTCCAGATATCCCGAGTCGCCATTTCCGTCCTGATTTCATCCG
>JBEKYB010000230.1:0-3520 GCA_049511435.1 Nitrospirota bacterium
CGGCCTTCGACGAAAAAAGTATTGCGCCCCAATGTCGGGCCACTATCTGACGCATTACGGCTTGATTACTGGTTGCAAGCAGAAGGCCGCAGTACTGCAGCTCCGCCGCGGCCGTGCCCGGCTTACCTGTTCATCGCCTCGATGAAGTCCTTGTTGGTCTTGGTGGTCTTGAGCTTCTCGATGAGGAACTCCATGGACTCGACGGTGGTGAGCGGGTTCAGGACCTTCCTGAGCACCCACATCTTGTTAAGGGTGTTCTGGTCCACGAGCAGCTCTTCCTTCCTGGTGCCGGACGCGTTTATGTCGATGGCGGGGAATGTCCTCTTCTCTACAAGCTTCCTGTCCAGGTGCAGCTCCATGTTGCCGGTGCCCTTGAACTCCTCGAATATTACGTCGTCCATCCTCGAACCGGTGTCCACCAGCGCCGTGGCGATAATCGTCAGGCTGCCGCCTTCCTCGATGTTCCTCGCCGCGCCGAAGAAGCGCTTGGGCCTCTGGAGCGCGTTGGCGTCGATGCCGCCGGAGAGCACCTTGCCGGATGGCGGGACGATGGTGTTGTATGCGCGGGCGAGCCTGGTTATGGAGTCGAGCAGTATGACGACGTCCTTCTTGTGCTCGACCAGCCTCTTGGCCTTCTCGATGACCATCTCGGAGACCTGCACGTGCCTTTGGGGCGGCTCGTCGAACGTGGACGAAACGACCTCCGCCTTGACCTGGCGGATCATGTCCGTGACCTCCTCGGGCCGCTCGTCTATCAGCAGGACTATCAGTATTATCTCGGGGTGGTTCTTGGTGATGGCCCTGGCAATCGACTGGAGGAGCATCGTCTTGCCCGTGCGGGGCGGGGCGACTATCATGCCGCGCTGTCCCTTGCCTATGGGGGTGACCAGGTCCATGACCCGGGTGTTCATGTCGCCCACCACCTCGACGCTTATCCTCTCGTCCGGGTAGAGCGGGGTCAGGTTGTCGAAAAGTATCTTGTCCCGGGTCTCCTCGGGGGCTTCGAAGTTGACCGACTCCACCTTCAGGAGCGCGAAATAGCGCTCGCCCTCCTTCGGGGGCCTTATCTGGCCCGCGACAGTGTCTCCGGTGCGGAGGTTGAACCTCCTTATCTGTGAAGGGGATACGTAGATGTCGTCCGGTCCGGGCAGGTAGTTGTAGTCCGGCGCCCGGAGGAAGCCGAACCCGTCCGGCAGGGTCTCGAGCACGCCCGCGCCGTATATCTGGCCGTTTTTCTCGGTCTGTGCCTGGAGGATGGCGAAAATCAGCTCCTGCTTCCTCAGGCCGCTTGCCCCTTCTAGCTTCAGCTCTTTTGCGATGCTGGTCAGTTCGCCAATACTTTTCTCTTTTAATTCAACAATGTTCATGGGTGCTCCTTGGTCTTTCATAGATTGCCTTTTTATGAGTACGGAAGAACTGGAAATAAGGGTGTCCTGGGGTGGTTAACCAAATCCGGGATGACGATATCCGGCGTAAAGTTGTAAAGTTATTGAGAGTATTCTTATTTCAAAACCTGGAATTTAATTTGCATCCGCGAAACTGGAATTTGCTGAGGCGAAATGAGTATTCTCATCTAAGAGGATACATTAAGCCTTCCCCTTTGTCAACAGTATTTTTGCATCTTCTTCCTTGACAAGCAAGTCGAGGGGGTACTAAAATGACCTAGAGACAAATACAGCAATACGCAGGAGAACAAATGCAGGAGCATACGCGGGGGAGAGAAAAGATCAGGTCCGGTCTCATAGGGGCTGCCGTAGGCGCGAGTGCGCCGATTCTCTATACCCTCCTGGACTATCTCTCCTTCCATAGAGACCTGCCTTTCCCGGAATACCTGAAGACAAATATTCTTCATTCGGCCGAGGGGCTTGCGACCCATGTCTATATATCCGCCACGATATTGGTCTTCGGCGCCGCTGGGGTATTGGTGGCCGCTCTCAGAGAGAAGGACGCGGACCATAAGGCCGAGCTTGACGCGAAGAACATCGAGCTCCGGAAGAGCCAAGCCGAGCTTAAGGACCTGACCGAGAACTTAGAGAAGAAGGTACGGGAAGGACAGGGAGAGCTGGTGGAGGCGGCCAGGAAGCTGAAGGAAGCGAACGCGAAGCTGCTTCGCCAGGTGGAGATACAGCGGAAAATCGCCGGGAACGTCCCATCTCTCCTGGCCCTGATAGACTCGGACATGAACTACGTCGAGATGAACGAATACGGCTCGCGCCAGCTGTTGGGCAAGCCGCTCACTGACATACTCGGACACAAATGTTTCGAGGTCTTAAGCGGCAAGACCGGCGTCTGCATCGAGGAATGCGCCGTGCAAAAGGCTTTTTTGACGGGGCGTGAGGCGATGCACACGAGGGAGATGGTACTCCGCGGCAGGGATATGGTCGTCGAGACAAGGGGCGTCCCGCTCAAGGACGAGGGCGGGGTCGTGACCCACGTCCTCCAGGTCGTGACGGACGCCACCGCGAAGAAAAAGGAGGAGGACGAGCTGAAACGCCGCGCCAACCGGGACGCGCTCACCGGCGTATACAACAAGCATTACCTCGACCTCTACCTCGAGAACGAGGAACGGAAAAACAAGACGGACAAACGGAAGCGCGGGCCTTATACTATTATATACGCCGACGTGGACAACCTGAAGGAGGCTAACGACGCCTACGGGCACGAGGCCGGCGATATCCTGCTCAAGAAAACCTCCCAGGTCCTGCAGGACAGCACCAGGCATGAGGACATAGTCGCGAGGGTGGGCGGAGACGAGTTCGTGATAATACTGCCGCACAGCGGGCCGGAGGAAGGCGAGGTCCTGATCAGCCGGTTCAGGCACGAGTGCTATGACTGGAACAAGACGAAGGACCTCTCGGACAACCTCAAAAACCTGACCCTGAGCGTTTCTTTCGGGCTCGGCACATCCGTCTACGGCATCGACCTCTTCGACACCGTCAACAGGGCCGACAAGACCATGTACATGGCAAAAAAGGACAAGAAGGCCATCCAGCACGGCCCTCTATAGGGCCTGTATCTCAAGCTCCCTTATGGCTTCATCGAGTACCGAAACCGCGGCCTGCGCCCCCTCCCGCCGCCTCGCCGCAAGCGCGTCCTTGAAATGCCCTAGGACACCGCTTCCGCCCATTACACGGAGCGCCATCACCGCCTCGAACATAACCTCCTCTTCGGGGTCGTTCAGGTAATTGAGCAGCGCTTCCCTGGCCTTTCCAGTATTGAAATGCCCTATCGCCTTTAAGAGGTCGGGCAGGCTCTCCTTTGGGGAGTCCCTTAGGAGCAGTATCAAGAATTCGAGCACGGAGGGGTCGTCCACCATCGATACGACCTCCGTCGCCGCCTTCCAGAGCGGGTGTCCCGGCTGCGATACCATATCCAGAAACGGCTTAAGCCTCTTCTCCGCCACGGATATCAGCGCCTCGTCCAGGTTCGCCTCGCGCTGCTCCATGTCCATCTTCTGGAACTGCTTCTTGAGCTTCAAGAGCGGCTCGACCTGGATGTCCTTCCAGCGGCGCATTATCTC
>JBEKYB010000231.1:0-3494 GCA_049511435.1 Nitrospirota bacterium
CCGACATGTTCATCCCGACGAGCCCCGGGTGGAAGCGGTCGTAGCTGAGCCTGCCGGAGCCGTTTATTATCTGGAAGTTGACGATTGTGGCGTCGTCCGGGGGTATGTCGTCCAGCACGGTCTTGAGTATCTGGTGCCTTGCCGGGTCGTCCTTCACGGTGCCTATGGACGGTATCTGAGACAGCGTCACGAGGTGCTTCACGTAGTGGTCAACCTGTTTCTCGATGCTCAGGGACGCGCCCCTCGCGAGCAGGAGCTGCTGGCGGTTGAACTGCCTCGTTATGTCTATCTTGAGGTTTTCCTGGAATATGAGGTTCAGGTAGATGATTACCGAGATAATCAGTAAAAAGATGGCTATATAGGAAAGGCTATGTACTGACGACCTTCTCATTTTACCCCTGTCGGCCGGAAATGTCCTGCACATTCTATAACAATATCCGGTTATTATGCAAGAACATTAGCTCATAGGCCCTCCTTGGCGACTCCGAGCCCCTTGTCGGCGCTGCTTATAGGGTAAAGGCTGTAGCCTTTAACCAGCCCGCTTACCGCCACGAAGTCCTTCTTGTGCCAGAAGAATACCCAGGGCGCGAGGTCTACTATCCTGTCCTGGGCCAGGGCGTAAAGCCGCCGCCTACTAACCGGGTCCGGCTCGGTCTGGGCGCGTCTTATCAGGCTATCAAAGACCGCGTCCTTAAGCCTTGAGCGGTTCCCGGCGGAGCCGGCATTCCCGCTATAGAAGACCGGGTACAGGAAGTTCTCCGGGTCCGGGTAGTCCGCCTCCCAGCTCATCCAGAAGGCGTCCGCGTCGCCGTTAACTATCGCCTGCTTGTAAGCCGACCATTCGAGCTGGGTAATCGAGGCGTAGATCCCGACGTCTTTTAAGTACTGCTGGATGACCTCGGCCATGTCCAATACTTCCTGGTCGGCGCCTATGAATATCTTTACGTTAAGCCCGCGCCCATGGCCTGAGCGCGCCAGGAGCCTCTGGGCAAGGGCGGGGTTGTACTCGTAAGGGAATCTCTCAGGCCCGGGCAGGAGAGACTGCGGCACCGGCCCGTCCGCCAGGACGCCCCTTCCTTCGTATACCGTATCGAGGATGCGTTTTCTGTCGATGGCCATGGATACCGCCTTCCTCACCAGCGGGTCGTCGAACGGCGGCCGGGAGCAGTTCATCCCCAGGTAGTACGTGTCCATGCCGACCTGCGATATTATCCTGTCCTTCCACTTGGGGCTGGTAATATATCGCCTTAGCTCCGGCGCGGGTATGGCTAGCGTGTCCAGATTTCCGCGCTCGAACTCGGCGACCGCGGTCAGGTCCTCGGGTATTACCCGGTAATATATGCCCGCAAGCTTCGGTTTCTCGCCGAAATAGACCTTGTTCGCCCGGAGGCTTAGGCTGATTCCGTGCTCCCATCTCTCAAGGACATACGGCCCCGTCCCCGCCGGGTGGTCCGAGAAGTTCTCGCCCCACCTCAATACCTCCTCCTGCGGGACAACATACGCGCCCGGCATCGCCAGGAGCTCTATGAACGGGCCGAAGGGCTCCGCAAGCTCGATTATCAGGGTGGAGTCGTCCGGCGTCTTAAGCCCCGAGACGCCATTGGTCTTGCCCGCCATGTACTCCTTTGCGCCCGCAATCCTGTCGAAAAGCCAGGTGCGCGGCGATTTCGTCTCGGGGGAGAGCACCCTCTCGAATGAGTACTTGAAATCGCGGGACGTTACATCTTTTAAGCAGCTCCCGTCGGCGCACTGAAAGCGCACGCCGCGGCGGATACGGAACGTATACGTCTTCCCGTCCGGGCTGACGGTATAGGATGAGGCGATGTCGGGGACTATCTTCGCCCCTTTGTCGAAACCGACCAGGCCGTCGTAGAGTTTCGCGGCGACGCCCCCGCCCGCGACGTCCACGATGAACGCGGGGTCTAAGGTGGTGATGTCCGAGGCGAGGCGGAGGTTCAGATAACCGGGGTGGGACCGCTGGGTGGAGCAGCCGAGAATAAAAAGAAGAAAAACAATCAGGGATTTTTTAAACATATAATTTATATGAGTGATTTAGGCGGATAACGTGATGCGATTTTGTGAACCATCAAACGTTCCGTAAACGGCCGGCGCCCTTAGAACGGGGCAGGCGGCCACGCCACTGTGATGTTTCAAAAATCACATCACCCTATCCGCCCCTTCAAACCTGCCGCAACTAGAATGGTCTTCGACCGTGATGGTTCACAAAATCACGCCGCCTTATCCGCCCTATGGGCGCGTGCCCCTGCTCGCCTCTATGAACGCCTCGAAAAGCCGCCGCGCATTCCCGTCCTCCTGCATCCGCTCCGGGTGCCACTGGACGCCGACGACGAAGTTGTCGCCCGGCAGCTCCACCGCCTCGACTATCCCGTCAGCGGCGGCCGCGGACTTGAAAAGCCTGGGCGAGACGTCGCCGAGTGCCTGGTGATGATAGCTGTTCACCGTGATGCGCCCGGCCCCCAAAAGTCCCGCGAGCCTCCCTCCGGGCAGTATCTCCACGGCGTGCGCCATGTCTCGGCCCTTCTCCTTGTGGCCGGGGATGTCCTGGCGGAGCGTCCCGCCGAAGAACACGTTCATCTCCTGGATCCCGAGGCAGATGCCCAGCACGGGCTTTCCGAGCCTCAGCATATTGTCTATCAGCGCGAAGTCGTAGTCCGTTCGGATATCCGGGGAGATGGTTAATCCGGGGGCCTGCGCCTCGTTATAGTATTTCGGGTCGATGTCGTCGCCGCCGGAAAGGAGCAGCCCGTCGATATACCCGGCCACATCGTGCGCCTCCGCATTGCCGCCAAGGGCCGGTATCATCATCGGCATCCCGCCGAACCGGTGCACGGCCTCCGCGTAGTGCCGGTCGAGGTATGCCCAGAAGCCGTCGGGCTCGTGCTCCTTCAGCTCTATGTCCTGGGTTATGCCGATTATCGGTTTCATGTTTTATCAGTCAGTTCGGTCATATTTGCTTATCAGGGCCGGGCGACATTCATAGCGATGAGGCCGACGATGTTGTTTAGAGGGTTATCATGGTGAGGTGGCCATTCGTCCCGCGCAAGCGGGGAAATGGCCGTTTCCGAACGTTATGATGGCCCGATAAACAACATCACCTGCCTACTTGCGCCTCAATATCCGTCCCGCGCGCGCCTTAGTCTGAACGCCGTCCTCGACCGCCGCCTCGCCGTTCACGAGCACGCAGTATATGCCCTCCGGGAACCGGTACGGGTCCTCGAAGGTGGCCGTGTCTGCTATCCTGGCCGGGTCGAATAATACGATGTCCGCGAAATACCCGGGCCGCAGGTATCCTCGCCCGGCGAGGCCCAGCTTGTCCGCCTGCATCGCGGAGATTTTCCTCACGGCCTGCGGGAGCGAGAATATCTTCTCATCGCGGGCATATCTGCCCAATACGCGGGGGAAGCTACCGAACCCCCTGGGATGCGGCTTGCCCTGCCTGGTTATTCCCGACACGGCGCGCGCCGTGGTCGTCG
>JBEKYB010000232.1:0-3489 GCA_049511435.1 Nitrospirota bacterium
TCCTTGAACCTGCCTTTTAATAGCTCTTCGGAGAACGGGTCTTCGATGTTCTTCTGGATGGCGCGCCTGAGCGGCCTCGCACCGTATGAAAGCTGGAAGTTATTTTTGAGTATCCATTCCTTGACCTCGTGCGCGACCTCTATCTGGATGTTCTGCTCAAGCAGGAGCGTGTTCAGCTCGTCTATCAGCAGGTCCACTATCTTAAGAAGCTGCTCGTTGTCCAGGGTGTGGAACACGATTATGTCGTCTATCCTGTTCAGGAACTCCGGGTTGAAGTGGTGCTTGAGTTCGCCCATGACCTTATCGCTCATGGCTTTATTGTCGGATGCCTTGCCCTCGGAGCGGAAGCCCAGGTGGACGTTCTTGTCTATCAGCCTGGCGCCCAGGTTCGAGGTCATTATCAGCACCGTGTTCTTGAAATCGACCTTGCGGCCGTAGCTGTCCGTAAGGAGGCCGTCGTCCAGCACCTGGAGCAGTATGTTGAAGAGGTCGGGGTGCGCCTTCTCTATCTCGTCGAAGAGCACCACCGAGTACGGCCTGCGGCGCACCTTCTCGGTGAGCTGGCCGCCCTCTTCATAGCCCACGTATCCCGGGGGCGCGCCCGTCAGCCTGGAGACGGTGAACTTCTCCATGAACTCGGACATGTCCACCCTGATGAGGGCGTCCTCGTTGTCGAATAAAAACTCCGCGAGTACCCTTGCAAGCTCCGTTTTCCCGACGCCCGTGGGGCCGAGGAACACGAAGGAGCCGATAGGCTTCTTGCGGCTCTTTATGCCGGCGCGCGAGCGGCGTACCGCCCTCGATACCGCATGGATGGCCTCGTCCTGCCCGACTATCCGCTTATGCAGGTAGTCCTCCATCCTGAGTAGTTTTTCCGACTCTTTCTCCTCGAGTTTGAATAGCGGGATACCGGTAATCTTCGAGACTATGCCCGCGACCTCCTCCTCGCCTATTAACGGCTGGACCTTGTCCTGAGCGTCCTTCCATACGCGCTGAGCCTCATCGAACTGCTCCTTGAGCCGCTCCTCTTCGCGGGTGAAGAACTCGACCTTCTCGGGGTCCTGGAGCCGTGTGAAGAGGGCCTTGTTCTTGGCAGCCTTCTTCATGTCGCGCTCGACCTCCCGGATGTCGGAGGGCAGGGTATATTTCTGGAGCTTGGCTCTCGAACCCGCCTCGTCTATTATGTCTATCGCCTTGTCCGGGAGGTAGCGATCGGTTATGTAGCGGTCCGAAAGCTTCACGGACGCCTCGACGGCCTCGTCCTTGTACTTGACCTTGTGGTGCGCCTCGTACTTGTTCTTGAGGCCCTGGAGTATCTTGACCGTCTCCTCGATATTTGGCGGCAGGACGTGTATCGGCTGGAATCGGCGCTCGAGCGCCCCGTCCTTCTCGATATGCTTCCGGTATTCGTCGAGGGTCGTCGCCCCGATGCACTGTATCTCACCCCTCGAAAGCGCAGGCTTCAGCATGCTGGAGGCGTCCACCGAGCCTTCGGCCGCGCCCGCTCCGACAAGGGTATGCAGCTCGTCGATGAATATTATTATATTCTCGGCCTGCGCGATCTCCTTCATGACCACCTTGAGACGCTCCTCGAACTGGCCGCGGTACTTTGTGCCGGCGATGAGCGAGCCGAGATCGAGCGCCACAAGGCGGCGGTTCGCCAGGTTCTCCGGCACCTCGTCGTTCACTATGCGCTGCGCAAGTCCTTCGACTATCGCGGTTTTCCCGACGCCTGGCTCCCCTATCAGGACGGGGTTGTTCTTCGTCCTTCGGGATAGTATCTGCATAACCCGCTCTATCTCGTTCTCGCGGCCTATCACAGGGTCGAGCTTCCCGTCGCGGGCAAGCTGGGTGAGGTCGCGGCCGAACTCGTCAAGGGCGGGCGTGGGGCTTTTCTTGTCCCTGGCGGCCTGGCCCGGGCTCCTGCGCACGAAGTTAATCGTGAGCTGCCGGGCGCCCAAGAGATGCGCGCCCAGGTTCCTCAGTATCTTGCCGCCTATGCCCTCTTCTTCTCTGATAATCCCGAGCAGCAGATGTTCGCTTCCAACATAGTTGTGACCCAGGAGCCTAGCCTCCTCTATGGCCAGTTCCAGCACCTTCTTTGCCCTGGGCGTGAACGGTATCTCGCCGAATGCCAGGTTGCCCATGCCGCCGGGCAGGTTACGCTCGACCTCCATGCGAACCTGTTCGGTGTTTAGCCCCAGCTTGCGGAGGACGGCCACGGGAATCCCGTCTTCTTCCCTCAGGAGACCCAGCAGCAGGTGCTCCGTACCGAGGTAGTCGTTCTGGTGCCTCTCCGCCTCTTCGCGGGCAAAGATTATGACCTTCCTGCCCCTGTCGGTAAATTTTTCAAACATCTCTTACTCCAGTCTATAGCTTATTTAACATTTATATTAAATTCTTTACCCTTGAATGTCAAGGGCTTTGCGAATTTAACCATACATAATCGGTTTTATTTTAGTTTTGTCAACCTCCCTCAACTTTAATGTTGACATTTCTCGTCTTCATGCTTAACCTTCCCGTTAATTATATTATAGCCTAAAATGGCGGGTCTGCCGGAGGTACGGAATGACGGAAATGACGGATTCCGAAAAGATAAGTGCGCTGTATAAAAGAATAAACAGTGAACATGACATTTCGCACGACGACGTAATGTCCATTGCCCATGCCGTCGATGACCGCCCCTGGGATGCCGTGCGCTTTGCGGGGATGCTGCGAGAGGATAGGTTCAAAGACGTTATCGACCCCTGCTCGATAATAAACGCCCGCTCCGGCAACTGTCCCGAGGACTGCGCCTTCTGCGCCCAGTCCGTGCACCACGACACGGGCGTTTCCACATACCCCATGCTCCCGGAACGGACTATAGTCGAGGCCGCCAGAAGGGCATTCGGCCACGGCGTCAGGCGCTTCTGCATAGTCACCTCCGGGAGGGGCATAAATTCGGACGGCGAACTGACGGCCATCGCCCGATGCGTTGAAAAAATAAGGGATATCGGCATTCTTCCCTGCGCGACGCTCGGTACTCTGGATAGTGAGCAATTGGGGACTCTTAAGGATGCGGGCCTGCACCGCTACCACCACAATATCGAGACATCGGAGTCGTTCTTCCCCCGGATTTGCAGCACGCATTCCTTCGAGGACCGGGTGGGGACCGTCCGCCACGCCACCGGCGCCGGGCTTTCTCCATGCTCGGGGGTGATCGTGGGCATGGGGGAGTCGGACGACGAGCTGGTGGACGTGGCTTTTAGCTTGCACGAACTGCGGCCCGACTCGGTCCCCGTCAATTTCCTCATGCCTTTCGAGGGGACGCCCCTGGCCGGGCACGTCGAACTGAGCCCGGCCAAGTGCCTGCGGGTGCTGGCGATGTTCCGTTTTGTCTTCCCCGACGTCGAGGTGCGCATCGCCGGGGGCCGCAAAATGCACTTGCGCAGCCTGCAGCCGCTGGGCCTGCACATTGCCAATTCTATTTTCGTGGGCGATTACCTCACT
>JBEKYB010000233.1:0-3468 GCA_049511435.1 Nitrospirota bacterium
AATTCGCCTGATAGACATCGGGCACCATGCGTCGGAGTCCTGCGCGCTCGGGCTCCTGGCCGGGACCGTGCTAAAGGCGCTGAAGAGGAAGGGGATGGATATCCCGGTCGAGGTCTTTAATGGGCAGAAAGAGCCCTGGATATTTCTTTAACGGACGGATTTAGTACTTTATTCAAGGAATCAGGAGGGGACGTGCTGGAAGACTTGAAAGTAATGGTGGAACTGCAGGGTGTGGACCAGAGGATACACGAGCTGGAGAAGAACAGGGAGCGCCTGCCGCGGCTGATAAAAATCGCGGGCGAATCGCTCAGAGAGGCCGAGGGTGAGCGCGATGCGGCCCAGGCCAGGCTGGACGAGTTATACGTCTTGAAACGCTCGGTGGACGGCGAGACCGGCACCGAGGGCGAGCACTTGAGGAAGCTGAAGCTGAGGAGCACGGAGATCAAGACCAACAAGGAATATTTTGCTCACCTGAAGGAAATAGAGGACTGCCAGAAGAAAATATCCAGGCTTGAGGAGTCGTCCCTCGAGCTTATGGAGAAGGTGGAGAAGGCCGAGGCCGAGCTGGGCGAGAAGAAGACGCTGTTGGACGAAGAGCAGGCCAGGTTCGGCGCATCGAAGACCAATATCGAAAGCAGTTTTGCCAGCGGTGACGCGGAGCTCGAAGAGCTTAGGGCAAGGCGCAGGGAGCTCATGCCGAAGCTGAGCAAGGAGAGCGCGGAGATATATAAAGACCTCCTTCGGAGCTACCCGGATTCCACCGTGGCCGAAGCGAAAGGCGGTTCGTGCATGGGATGCAGGATGATACTGCCGCCACAGGTGTTCAATAACGTGCGGAAGGGCGAAAGCGTAGTCACCTGCAACAACTGCAGGAGAATACTCTATTTCAAGGGCTAGACGTGAAGAAATCCGAGATAATGGAGAGTCTGTCGAAAGGCCTGAGCATCGGCAAACTCCTGGCGGAATACCCGGCCCTCGATAAAGAAACGTTGTCCGCACTTTTGCTTGAAGCGGCCCATGCCCTGGGCCCGGCGGAGGTAGCCCCCAGGAAGGCCCCCGCAAAGGCCGTGAAGGCGGGGCGGGCGGTAAGGATATACACGGACGGGGCCTCGCGGGGTAACCCCGGCCAGGCGGGAGCCGGCGTCGTCATAGAGGATGAAAACGGCTATATCCTCAGGAGAGTCGCAAGGTATCTGGGCCGGGCCACCAACAACCAGGCGGAGTACGAGGCGCTCCTTACGGGCCTCTCCGAGGCCGCGGAGCTCGGGGCGAGCGAGGTTTCAGTATTCGCGGATTCAGAGCTCCTGATAAAGCAGATGAAGGGCGAGTACAGGGTGAAAAACGCGGAGCTCAAGGAGAAATTCGATACGGCGCGCAGGGCGCTCGAAGCCTTCGGCAAGGTCTCGTTCAGGCATATCCCCCGAGAGAAGAACGCGGAGGCCGACGCCCTCGCCAACGAGGCCATAGACAAGAGATTTAAATAAACTCAATCCTTGTCAGAGCGAAGGGTTAAATGCATCGAGAGAGAAAATTTTTCCGCTCAGTTTTGATAGCCGTCTGTTTTTTCCTGCTCGCAACACTTTCAAACTGCATCGCTATCCGGGGAGGGATAGCCGCGCTCCGGTCCACCTCGGACTTTGTCCCCCTTCAGTCCGATAGCAGGGTACTTTATGAGCCGGGGGCTGAAGAATTTGCCGCGGAGGTCGCGGTATACCTCCCCGACGCCATAGCCACTGTAGAGAAGGGACTATACAGGCCGTTCGCGAAACCGGTCCAGGTATATGTCTGCGCGACCAAGGAGAGTATTGCCGCGCATGGAGGTTGGGGGAAAGTCAGGGCCGTTACGACGACGAAGCTTTTTTTAGACGCTGAACTGGTAAAGAAGGTCCAGGACGGCAATTCCGCTAAGATGATCCTGACGCACGAGCTGTCTCATTTACATCTTTCCCAGCGCTTAGGCTTGTTCAGGACTGCGAAAATCCCCGCATGGTTTGATGAAGGGCTTGCGGTCATGGTATCGGGCGGGGCGCCCGCGGTGGACGTCTCCGAATCTGATGCGGCAAAGGCAATTATGTCGGGCAAATGCATAAAACCCGACGTTTCCGGAAGCCTTCTATTCCCGAAATTATTGGGACTCCTATGGGCTGAAGCCGCATATGTTCTATAAGCAGGGCGGGATGTTTGTCGCGTACATGAAACGGCAGGGCGAAGCGAAGTTCAGGACGTTCATGCTGTCAATCGAAGATGGCAGGAATTTCGGCGACTCGTTTAAGGCCGCTTACGGCATGGGTATCGGGAAGTCGTGGGAGATGTTCCGCGGCCAGCTAACTATCTCTTCCCAAAATTAATTATATATTATATAATTATACCGTCCAAAGCCGCCCGGGCGGCCGCTGCCCAGTCCCGCGAGGGACGGGGGAGAGGAAAGTCCGAACTCCATAGGGCAGGGTGCTGGGTAACGCCCAGGGGGGGCGACCCCACGGAAAGTGCCACAGAGAACATACCGCCCCTAAAAGGGCAAGGGTGAAAAGGCGAGGTAAGAGCTCACCGCCCCGGTGGCGACACTCGGGGGCAAGGCAAACCCCACCCGGAGCAAGACCAAATAGGGGGACATTTGAGGGCTGGCCGCCCGAAGTCCCCGGGTCAGGTCGCTAAAGGCGTCGGGTAACCGCCGCCGTAGAGGAATGGCCGCCGCCCGTCCTAACGGACGGGTACAGAATTCGGCTTACAGGGCGGCTTTGGGCTATTTTTATCCTACCATACACCCAGGCTTTTTATATCCTTCGCGGTGATTGCCGCCTGGGCGCGTTCCTCGTCCGAGGCCCTTACGCGGAGCGCAAGTCCGCAGTCCGAACTGATATCCCGCGGTTTGGTCACCACCTTGCATTCGATGCCGGCGCTTTTTATCGCCCGCTCGGCCTTGAAGGTCAGGTAGGTGCTCTTGAACACGAAGATTTTCACCGGCTCGTCCATAAGGCCTCTTTACCCGAGCGCGTTTTTGCGACCTCGGCTACCGCTTCGATGGCCCTGTCGATGTCCTCTAAGGTGGTGAAATAGCCCGGGCTCATCCGTACGGCGCCCTTCGGGAAACTGCCCATCTTCCTGTGGGCGTCGGGGGCGCAGTGCAGCCCTACACGGACCGCTATGTCGAAATCACGGTCCAGCCGCTCTCCTATAAACGCAGGGTCGACGCCCTCGATAGTGAACGACAGGACGGACGTGCGCCCGGCCGGGTCCGAACACCCGTATAGCGTCGCCCCGTCTATGGCGGATATGCCCGATACAAGCCTTGTCATTATTTCCACTTCGTGTGCGCGCACGTTCTCAAGCCCTTCGCCCATGAGGAACTCTACCCCCGCGGCCAGACCCGCAATCCCCGGGGTGTTAAGGGTGCCGGCCTCGAAGCGGTCAGGCAGGAAGTCCGGCATCCTGTCAAGGTCGGACCTGCTCCCCGTCCCGCCGCTCGAC
>JBEKYB010000234.1:0-3463 GCA_049511435.1 Nitrospirota bacterium
CGGACCAAAAGCCGGGGCTTTACGACATGCAGGACGTACTGGGAATAAAATAAAACCCCACTTTCTTTTGATAAAGAAAGTGGCCAAAGAAAAGTGACTTTAATTATTGTTTCTCTTTGCTACTTTCTCTTTAGCAAAAGAGAAAGTAGGACTCTATGAAACTTCTGCGGTTCTTAAAAAGCGGTGAGGTTTTTTACGGCATCCTGGACGGCGAGTTCATACAGCCGGTCGCGGATCTTTTTGACCTCACGGCCACGGGCAGGAAGGTGCGGCCGGGGAAGGTGAAGCTGCTCGCGCCATGCGAGCCGTCCAAGATAATCTGCGTAGGTCTGAACTACAAGGACCACGCCGCGGAGATGAGTATGCCGCTCCCTGAAGAGCCTATAATATTCCTCAAGCCGCCCTCGTCCGTGCTTGAACCCGGCGGGGTCATCGTATACCCTAAGATGTCCCGCCGCGTGGAGCACGAGGCGGAGCTTGGCATCGTGATGGGGCGGCAGGCGCGGGCTGTTTCGCCGGAGGACGCGAAGAAATATATCTTAGGCTATACCTGCTTCAACGACGTTACCGCGCGCGACCTGCAAAAGAAGGACGGGCAGTGGACCCGCGCAAAATCGTTCGACACATTCGCGCCGTTCGGGCCATGGATCGAGACGGAGATTGACCCCGCGGACGTTACCGTTGAGGCGTATTTAAACGGCCGGAGGAAACAGTCCTCGTCCACGGCCAACATGAAGTTCTCGGCCTACGCCCTGGTCTCGTTCATCTCGAAGGTGATGACCCTGGAACCAGGCGACGTCATCGCCACCGGCACGCCGCCCGGCATCGGCCCGATGAAGGCAGGGGACAGGATAGAGGTGCGGGTTTCCGGCATCGGGTCGCTGGAGAATACAATAGGGGCGGAGGTTTAGTTGTCCGATAGTTACATCCAGAAGCTGTTCGCCGACAGGATTGGCGGGAAATCCTACGGCAAGGACACGAAAATATATAAGTTCGAGAAGATAAAGAGGGCGAAACGCGCGGCGCTGGCGGCGAACCCGGGCGCGGAGATAATAGACCTGGGCGTGGGCGAGCCGGACGAGATGGCGGATCTCCGCGTGGTCGAGGCGCTCCGCGTCGAGGCGGGAAGGCCGGAGAACCGGGGCTACGCCGACAACGGCATAAAGGAGTACAGGGACGCGGCGGCGGATTACCTTAAGCGTGTGTACGGCGTCCGCGGGATAGACCCGGAGACCGAACTGCTCCACAGCATCGGATCGAAGCCCGCACTGGCCATGCTCCCCTACGCGTTCATAAACCCGGGCGATGTGGCGATAGTCACTGTCCCCGGCTACCCGGTGCTGGCAACTCACACCCGATATGCGGGCGGGGAGGTCTACAGCCTCCCGCTGAGGGAAGACAAAAAATTCCTGCCGGACTTAACCAGTATCCCCCGGGACATCCGCAGGCGCGCGAAGCTCCTGTACATAAACTACCCGAACAACCCGACGGGCGCCGTCGCCACGAAGGATTTCTTCGCAGAAGTCGTCGAGTTCGCCCGGAAGAACAGCGTGGTCGTGGTGCAGGACGCGGCTTACGCGGCCCTCGCCTACAAGGGGAAACCGGCGTCGTTTCTCTCGGTCCCCGGCGCGAAGGAAGTCGGCGTCGAGATGCACTCGATGTCGAAGGCGTTCAACATGACGGGCTGGCGTCTCGCCTTTGTCGCCGGCAACGACCGGGTCGTCTCAGCGTTCGGCCATATAAAGGACAACTGCGACTCCGGGCAGTTCAAGGCCATACAGAAGGCCGGCTGCCGTGCGCTCGCCCATCCGGAGATAACTACGGAGACCGCCGCCAAATACAAAAGGCGGCTTGAGTCGCTGGTCGGGACGCTTAAGTCCGCCGGTTTCGACGCGAAAATGCCCGGCGGCTCTTTCTATTTATATGTCAAGGCCCCGAAGGGGATAAAGGGCGGCGCGAAATTCAAGAGCGCCGAAGAGTTTTCGGAGTACCTGATAAAAGAGAAACTGATATCCACGGTCCCGTGGGACGACGCCGGGGCGTATATCCGCCTCTCGGCGACATTTGAGGCGAAAGACAAAGACGACGAGGCGCGCGTGCTAGCGGAAGTGAAGCGGCGGCTGTCGGGAATGGAGCTGGTATTCTGATGCGGATCGACGGACGAAAGCCCGGCCAGATGCGGCCGGTTAAGATAACGCGGAAATATATCCGGCACGCCGAGGGCTCAGTGCTCATCGAAGTCGGCGCGACGAAGGTAATCTGCACGGCCACTCTGGAGGAGCAGGTCCCGCCGTTTTTAAAGGGGAAAGGCAAGGGCTGGCTCACGGCGGAATACGGGATGCTCCCGCGCTCGTCCTCACAGAGGATACGACGCGAATCCACCGCGGGCAAGGTAGGCGGCAGGACCCACGAGATACAAAGGCTGATAGGCCGCGCGCTCCGCTCCATCGTCAATACCGCCTACCTGGGCGAGCGCACCTTCTGGATAGACTGCGACGTCATCCAGGCCGACGGCGGGACCAGGACCGCGTCCATCACCGGCGCGTTCATAGCACTTGCGGACGCCGTCACGGAAGCGCGGCAGAAGGGGCTGGTCGTGGTCAACCCGATAAACGACTACCTTGCCGCCATCAGTGTCGGCGTTATAAAGGGCGTGCCGATGCTCGACCTCTGTTATGAGGAGGACAGCGCCGCTGAAGTAGACATGAACATCGTGCGCACGGGGGCGGGCGGATTCGTCGAGGTGCAAGGCACGGCCGAGGGCAAGCCGTTCTCCCAGGCGCAGATGGACGAGCTGATGCGTCTCGCGGGCGAGGGCGTCGATCAGCTTGTCGAGTTGCAGAAGAAGGAGCTGGGAGATATATCGGCTCCCTGGTAATTGAGAACTCGGGGGTTCGTGGGCGTTATTTTGAGAGAGATGTCATCTTGAGCGTAAAATATCAGTCGCGGTTAAACATAGGTCGCGAATAATGACAGTCTCGAAAGATGATGCCCACAAACCGAGATAGCTTGATATGGAACTGGTAGTCGCGACGACGAACAAGGGGAAGCTCAGGGAGATACGGGAAATCCTGGGCGACCTGGACATAGACGTGCTGAGTCTCTCGGACTTCCCGGACTGTCCCGACGTTGTCGAGGACGGAAAGACCTTCCGCGCTAACGCCCTGAAGAAAGCGAGAGCGATTGCCGCATGCACCGGGAAGCTCACGCTCGCGGACGACTCGGGGCTGATGGTGGACGCACTCGGGGGCGCGCCTGGGGTATATTCCGCACGGTTCTCAGGCAAGGGCGCGAACGACCTTAAGAACAACCGCAAACTCCTGAGGCTGATGAAGGACGTGCCTCCCGGGAAGCGGGGCGCGCAATTCGTATGCCTCCTGGCGCTCGCCGGGCCGGACGGGTCGGGTGTGCCGGAGATTGTACTGCGGGGCGTCGTGCGCGGCAGGATAACGAAGAAGATGCT
>JBEKYB010000235.1:0-3450 GCA_049511435.1 Nitrospirota bacterium
GGTGGCGATATCTACTATGAAGACATGGCCAACGGCAACGTTTACATGTTTGACCCGGTGCAGGGCAAGACCGCGGACGTACTCCCGGTCGGCAAGGCCGTATGCGGCATAGGCTGGGACAAGGGCGACAAGAACGCCTTCGTGTCCGACATGGTCCAGGGCAAGGTGTTCGTCATCGACTGGAAGACGAAAAAAATCGTGAACACGATTGACGATGTAGGCACCTTCATCCATCAGGGCCGCACAAACCCCAGTAGGACCGAGTTCTGGGTTACTGCCGCCAACGAGTTCAAGGACCTCAAGCCCTACGCTGTAGCCGGCAAGGGCAATAGCGAAATAGTGATCATCGACATGAAGAAGCAGAAGGTGAAATCCAGGATTAACCTCTCCGGCGACCAGGCGTTCGCGCACGACCTCGCATTCACTCCGGACGGGAAGTACGCCCTGGTAACCGCCAGGACATATGCGGACGACTCCATCCTCATGACGATAGATGCCAAGACGCACAAGATATTAGGGGAGACCTCCCTTTGCAAGAAGTGCCATCAGGCGGCGGGCGTGAAAGTCACGATAGACAACGGCTCACCGCTCCTTTGCGGGATTGCAGTGGACTGGACCGCGAAGTAAGGCTTATCCGGTTTTGACAGCTCCCCCGGGCTTTACAGGCCCGGGGGACAGTTTTATCGTATCACACTCTAAAATTATGGTTTTAAGTTTTTACTGCATGCTGACTTTAAATAAGCTATAATCAAATATATTATTTCATAGTGCAATTACAGGAGATAACCCCTTAAGCATGAGCCCACGGAAAAAACTGGTCTCCGCACTCGCCGGGATAGAGATATTCCTGTGTTTGCTCGCCCTCATAATACCCGTCACGCTCTTCCCGGTGTGCGACTCCTCGACGCACCACTGCCGCCAAAGCTATATGGCCATATGCGGCGTGGCCGTCTTGGTCATAACCGCGGCGGCCGGCTCGATATTCTCGAAAGGGATTTATCCAGCGCGCCCCTTAAGCATAGTAACCGCAGTCGGCGGGGCAATGTTCATAGTGATCCCCTCCTTCGTCATAGGCGTATGCGCAAGCCCCATGATGGCCTGCCATTATGGGGACCTGCCTGTCTGGAACCTCTGCGGCGGGGCCGTGATAATCCTGTCCGTAGTTAGTTTCCTGGCCGCGAAGGGAGATGTCGATTGAAAAGGCTCGGGCTCTTTTACCTCGCGGCAAGGAACATCCGCCGGAAGCTATACAGGACCGTCTCGATTATCGTCTCGGTAGCCGTCGTGGCGGGCACTCTTTTTTCGGCTACCATGGTAATCTACAGCGTAAGGCGGAGCATAGACGTGGGCACCGAGAGGCTTGGCGCCGACGTCCTCGTCGTACCCGCCTCCGCCGAGATGAACGCCAGGAACGCGCTCGTATCCGGGGAGCCGTCCGCCTTCTACATGGACCGCTCCGTGCTGGATAAAGTGGCTAAGGTCGAGGGAGTGGAGAAGGTTACGCCGCAGGTGTACATCGAGTCATCGCAGTTCGCCTGCTGTTACGTCTCAAACGTCCTCCTGATAGGTTTCGACCCTGCCACCGACTTCTCCGTCACGTCCTGGATGTCGGACTTCTCGGGCGGCTCTATCAAGGACAACGACATTATCGTGGGACGTGAGATACCTACCCTGAAGGGAAGGAGCCTGAGGTTCTATGGCCATGACTTCAATGTCGTCGGCACACTGGCGCCCACAGGCATGCACTACTTGGACAACTCCGCGTTCATGACCATGTCCTCCGCGTACATCATGGCGAGGGAATCGAGCAAAAAAGCCCTCAAGAAGCTGGACGTAACGCCGGACAAGATATCGACCGTGCTCGTTAAGGTGGCGGAGGGTTATACCCCGCAGAGGGTCGCGGTCAAGATAAACTATGCCGTCCCGGGGGTAAAGGCCCTTGCATCGAACGAGGTGGTCTCGGCCGTAAAGGGCCAGCTGTCGAGGCTGTTCGCTTACCTCTTCGCCATCGGCGGGATTGTCTGGGTTATGGCGCTGCTCCTCATCGGAGTCGTGTTCTCGATGATAGTCAACGAGCGCCAGCGTGAGATAGGCCTTTTCCGCGCGCTTGGGGCGAAGAAGGGCTTTATGTTCAGGCTGCTTGTCACTGAGGCCACAATCCTTACGACCATCGGCGGGGTTATCGGCGTCGCCGGAGGGGGCATACTGGTAATAAGCTTCAAGAACCTGATAACGACGGAGCTGGGAGTGCCGTACCTGTGGCCATCGCCGCTCTTTATAGCCGCGCTTCTGGTCGGCTGCATATTGGTTGCGCTGGCGACCGGAATATTGGCGGCGCTTTATCCGGCATCGATTTCCGCGCGCATGGAGCCGTATAACGCGATACGCAAGGGGGAATAGGGCGGGATTATGTTGTTTTTTTAGGCATCAAGTGACGTGGCCGCCTGCCCTTTTTATGGGCGCCGGCCGTTTACAGAACATTTGATGACTAAAAAAACAACATAATCCTGCACCAATAGGATAGGTTACTATGATTGATATCTCCGGGGTCTCGAAGATCTATAAGGACGGCGACCAGACGATAAAGGCCGTCGATAACGTACACCTGAGCGTCGGGCAGGGCGATTTCATCAGTATCGTCGGCCATTCGGGGAGCGGCAAGACGACGCTCCTCTCGCTCATGGGCGGCCTGACCAAGCCCGATTCCGGGAGGGTCGTCATAGGCGGCACGGACATCTGGACGCTCTCCGATAACGATCTTTCCGACTTCCGTAACAGGAACGTGAACTTCATATTCCAGTTCGCGAGCTTAGTCCCGACTATAAGCGTCCTGGACAACGTGCTCCTGCCGTCGGCGTTCGGCAGCTGCTGCGAAGGGCTGGAGGAATACGCGAAGTCCCTTATTGAGATGGTGGGCCTTGCGGATAAGATGAAAAGCTACCCCAACCGGCTGTCCGGCGGGCAGCAGAGGCGCGTGGCAATCGCCCGGGCGTTCATAAACTCGCCTAAGGTCGTCCTCGCGGACGAGCCGACCGGGGACCTGGACGAGACTACCGAGGCGGAAATAATGGAAATATTCCGCAAGCAGAACGAGAAAGGCACCACTTTCGTAATCGTGACGCACAACCAGGCGCTGGCCTCTACCGCGGGCAAGAGATACGACATGACCAGGGGCGTATTATCGGAGAGAAGTTGAGACGGGGCAAAACCAGGATAATCCTGTTCATCCTTCTGGCGGCATTCGTTTGTTCGCTACTTATGGACGGCGTCGCCGTGACGAGGATAATGCGCTCCGGCCGCGAGAGCGCCGGACCCAGCCTGATATCAATCGATGTCTGCGGCCACGGGTCGGGCGCGGTGCCGGAGGGTTTCGGCATGCCGGCTTGTATTGCCCCCGTCATTAGCTATTATTTTGCAGTTTGCAGATTTTTTCCTCCCACGCCGGAAGAG
>JBEKYB010000236.1:0-3443 GCA_049511435.1 Nitrospirota bacterium
CACCGAGAGACTTATTGCGGCTGTCATGGAAAAGATATGCAAAGCCCGTAATGGCTATGATACCTCACGGCCTCTTATACTTGCTATTTATGTGAATGAATACATTGCAATCTATTTAAAAAAATCTGACCTTGAAACTTTTGTTAGTCGTTATGAAAGTGTTTTTGACGCGATGGCTCCATTTACGGAGATTGTATTTTGGAATTTAGGGAATAATGGGGTGTTACAAGTAAAACCAAAAAAATATAACGATAGAGATAATATATAAAAAAGAAACTATCGCAGCTTATTTTATCTCCAGCATCCTATCCAGCGCCCGCTTGGCCGGGACGCGGATATCCTCCGGGACCTTCACGACGCAGTCCATATGCTCAAGCGTCCTGAGCACGCTCTTAATCGTCGTCTTCTTCATGTTCGGGCAGAGCATGTCGCGCCTCAGCGGATAGAACTGCTTGTCCGGGCTGTCCTTACGTAGCCGGTACATAAGCCCGAGCTCCGTCCCGATGATGAACTCATCAGCGCCCGCCGCCCTGCAGAACCTCAGCATCCCGGAGGTGGACGTGACCTCGTCCGCCATATCCAGTACGTCCATCGGGCACTCGGGATGCGCCAGCAGGAGCGCCCCCGGGTGCTGCGCCCGCGCCGCCATCACGTCCTCGACCGATACCCTGTCGTGGATGTTGCAGAAGCCGTCCCAGGCTATTATCTCCTTGTCCGTGTGCCGCTGCGCCCAGGCCGCCAGGTTCTTGTCCGGGACGCATATGACGCGCTTTGCGTCGAGCGAGTTGACGACCTTGACCACGTTCGCCGACGTGCAGCAGATGTCGGAGTGCGCCTTGACGGAGGCGGTGGTGTTCACGTACGAGACCACCGGCGCGCCCGGGTATTTAGCCTTCATGTCCATAAGGTTGAAGTCCCGCGGGAACGTATAGCAGAACTCCTTGCCCGCGCCCGGGAACTGCGTGCCGTAGAACCTCGGCCCCTCGACCGTGACCATGTCGGCCATCGGGCAGCCCGCGTCCTCCTCGGTTAAAAGCACCGTCTTGCCGGGCGAGAGGATGGAGGCCGATTCCGCCATGAAATGCACCCCGGCGAAGACTATGACGTCGTAGGCCGTCTCGGCCGCCGCGCGCGAGAGCTCCAGCGAGTCCCCGGTCATGTCCGCGACCGCCTGCACCTCGTCCCGCTGGTAGTTGTGCGCGAGGATTACGGCGTTCCGCTTTTTCTTGAGTTCCGCAATTTTCGCCGCTATTTCGTTAAATTCGGAGGAACCGATTAACAATTCAAGAGCCTCCGTCCCGGTTATTTTCGCCCTGGTCGTCGGATTCGTACTCGGACAGGTGATGGGCAAGAAAGAAAAACACGAAAGATATAAAGATGGTAATGCACGCTATCGTGAGGGCAAGCGATCTCCCATGCCACAGCCCCTCGAACCAATGGGTGAACTGGACCGCGATAACGTTCGACCGCCCGCCAAATAGCTCCAGGTCGTGTATATACCTTTTTGAGCCTTCGAATTCAGTCATCATGCCGTCTTCGTCGGCATTTCCGGCTGTCAGGTAAATAATGAAGGATATGCCCAGACCGACTACCGTGATGGCGGCTGAAACGATGTTAAGGCGTGCGTGCAGACTTATTTCTTTCCACTTCATTTCATATACCTGCCTAATATTAAAAACTGGAAGCCCGGCCCCAATAGACGATTATAATACCAACGCCTACGGGACTTCAACTATTTTCGGGGCTTAAAAGTGGCGGGCTATTCGAATAAGGAGACCTTGGTAGCGGGGACCGGGCTCTCGGTGAACATCACCGAGCCGTCCTTCAGCTCTACCCGGTAGATGGGCCTTGAGAAGCTCATCCCGGTAATGGGGTTCTTACTCAGCTGCATGACCTTTTTGACGTAGTTCTTGGTCTCGGGTATCTCGGGGACGCACATGCCGTTCCGTATCACCCGGCCCTGGCCGCAGTTATATGCCGCGACCGAGAGCTCCACATCGCCCCTGAAGTTATCCAGAAGCGAGCGGAAATACCTTACGCCTCCCTCTATGTTCTGCTCCGGGTCGAAAGAGTCCGAGACGCCCATGTCGGCGGCGGTCGCGGGCATGAGCTGCATCAGGCCGCGCGCCCCTTTGGGCGAGACGGCGGTCGGGTCGAAGTTCGACTCCGTCTTTATGATGGACTTGACTAAGGACGGGTCCACGCCGTATTTATCGCACTTGGCGCTGATTATCCCGGCGTAGGGGACGCCTCCGGTCATTTGCTCGGTGGAAACGGTAAAGTAAGACGAATCCGCCGCGGCGGAGGGTTTGACGGCCACTACCTCTCTTTTTGCCTGCGCGGCCGCCTTTTCCTTCGCAGCGGTCTTCTCCTTGACGACCCTCTCGTTAGAGTAGTCATCCGGGACGTTTGAGAAGTGGATGGTGCCTGAGTCGTCGACGTATTTATAAATGTCCGCGGATGCCCTGGTAGCCGGGCAGACGGCAATCGAGGATGCTACTGCGAGTGCAATAAAAAGGGGCATAAAATGTCCGGGTTGCCTGTGCATGGACGGTTCCTCTTGGTGCTCGATTGCCACTTTTATATCAGACGGAGTGGCAAAAGTCAAGTTTTAGGGCTGTTTCTTAAAGGTTTTTAATGCTATGCGGAGATTCGCTTCGCGCGCGGGTCGGGGATGGGGATGGCCATGAGGAGCGATTTCGTGTACTCGTGGTGCGGCTCGTTGTATATCTGGTCGGCCGAACCTGTCTCGACGATCTTGCCCTTGCTCATTACGGCGACTCTGTCGCAGAAGTAACGCACGATGTTTAAGTCGTGCGCTATGAACAGGAATGACAGGCTGAATTCCTCCTGGAGGTCTTTGAGCAGGTTCAGCACCTGCGCCTGAATGGAGACGTCGAGCGCGGAGATTGGCTCGTCGGCCACGATAAGCTCTGGCCTGACCGAGAGCGCCCGGGCGATGCCTATCCTCTGTCTCTGGCCGCCGGAGAACTCGTGCGGGTACTTGTCCATTGCCTCAGGGCCTATGCCCACGCGCCTCAGTATCTCCCTGACCTTTTCCCGCAGCTCCCCGCCGCTTGCAAGGCCGTTTACCTTGAGCGGCTCGCCGACAATCTCGCCCACTCTCATGCGCGGGTTAAGCGAGGCGAACGGGTCCTGGAATATTATCTGCATCCTGCGCCTGAGGCGCCTTAGCTCCGCAGGCCCGGCGGCCACAACGTCTTCGCCTCCGAAGGTTATTTTCCCCTCGGTCGGCTCGATAAGCCGGAGCACGCAGCGCCCTGCAGTTGACTTGCCGGAGCCTGACTCGCCGACTAGGCCCAGGACTTCGCCCTTCCCGATATCGAAATCTATGCCGTCCACGGCCTTGACCGTTGCCTTATGGCCGAAAAGGCCGCTGCTTACGGTGAAATATTTTTTCAGGCCCTTTACCGAAAGTAGCG
>JBEKYB010000237.1:0-3427 GCA_049511435.1 Nitrospirota bacterium
GTATTTTCTCGGCCGGCGTTTTATACAGTATCTCGCCGCCTGATGAAATAAACCTGCCCGCAAGCGCGTCGGGGACGGCCTGCATTCCTCCGTGCGGATAATATGCATCGCCCTCAAGACCCACTGAATTGAACCATGCGTAATGGACGAAGGATATATCCGGGAATATCCCCATCACCTCGAGCGCGCGGCGGAGCTCCGGATCTTTAAAAGTGGACCCGATAACCTCGGACGCTTTTTTCTTGTGGTACTTGGCGATTTTCCCAAACCTGAGAGGAAACAAGAGGTTGAACAAGAGTTTGTCAAGATGCGCCATATTCGCAGGCTGCGCCTTCACAAGCCGCCAAAGCTGCGCCTTTGTCTCGGCCACCTCGTCCCAGAATTTCACCAGGCGAGACCGCTCGTCCGGGAATGCGCGAGCGAACCCGTCTATGATTTCATCCTCGCCGAAGCCGAAGGATATCTTCTTAGAAGGCGTCCAGATCCCCGGCGGCGCGGGGAGCCTGTCGAATCTCACCGCGTCCTTAAGGCCAAAGTCGGAGAGAATCTCTCTGACGATGCCGCCCTTGCCCGCCTGGCTTATCCAGTGCACCGCGGCGTCGAACCTGTACCCCCGCCGCTCAAACGAACTCGCGCAGCCGCCGGGATAGGGGTTCCGCTCCAGGATAAGGACGCTCTTCCCCTTGTCGAGCAGGTAATTTCCCGTGACCAAGCCGGCGATTCCCGCACCTATTATGACTGCGTCGTATCTTTCGCGCATAACCTTTTCCAGTCGGCTTTAAATGTCTTCCTAAGGCCCGCCTGCATCATCAGCGCATTCAGGGCGGTCCCCAATGACAGCCCCTTCAGCCTTTTGAGTATCCTGCCGGAGGTATATGCGCTCCGCCTCAGCCTGTAGAGGCGCTCCTCGCGCTCCCGGGGGCTCATAGTACCGTGCTCATACAGGGCATGTACCGCGTCCCATTTGTTCCATGAAACCCCGGGGAGGAGACGGCCTTTGTAATCATCCCACATTGCGCTGCCCGGAAGCGGCATGAACAAAAACGGTATCGGCGCGATGCAGGCCTCGTCGCAGAAATCGAGTATCTTATCGAAACTAGCGCGGCTGTCCCCGTCAAAACCGACGACGAAGAAACCCAGCACCATTATGCCGTATGAGCGTATCCTCCTGATCTCCTCCGCGGTCTTTTTAAGGTCCAGTCCATCGGTCTGCCTCATCTTCAGGTTCGCGCCGGTCTTTTTCAGAGTATCCGCCTCCGTCGATTCTATCCCCATCAGCACGGCCTCAAGCCCGCTCTTCCTTGCGAGCCTCAGGACGTCGCTTCCAAGGGGGTCGGAGGCTATGGAAAGCGAGCCTGCGCCGTGCCACCTCATGAACCGCTTCATCCCCGCAAGCTTCTCATAAAGCTCCAGCCTGTAACGCGCGTCGCCGAAGATGTCGTCGTCCGCCATGAGCCAGAACCGGCCCATCCTCCGGACTTCCTCCGCCACCGCCTCTACCGGCCTGTGCCGGACGCTACCGCCGTAGAACCAGGATGTCCCGCAGAACTTGCACTGGAAGGGGCAGCCCCTCGTCGTCACTATCGAGTCGAAGAAATACCTGCTCCTAAGGAGGTCCCGCCTGGGCATCGGCAGGTCATGGATGGAAGGACGGCCGGGCACATGATAGACGTCCCTGCCGCTGAAATGCGCGGCGTCGTACAGCGGACCGGCTGCATAAAATTCCTTGAGGGAACCGGCACTTAATTCCTCCAGCAGCTTCGGCCATGTTTCTTCCGCCTCGCCCACAACGACCGCGTCCGCGTGGTCTTTCGCCTCGAACGGCAGCGCGGATGCGTGGTGCCCGCCCAGCACCACCTTCAGCCCTTTGCGGCGGCATTCGTCTGCGATGGAATATGCCTCCTCCGCCATCGGCGTCATCACGCTTATCCCGACCAGGTCGGGCCTGCCTGAGAGGTCGAGCTTCTCCCTGAAGAGGTTCACGAGCTCGACCTTGTGTTCCTTCGGGGTTATAGCGGCCAGGTGCGGCAGGACGTACGGGACGGTCACGCCCATCGCGCCGGGGTCGCCGGGCTTTCTGGGAAATATTAATTTTATGTTCATAAAATTTTCAATATGGGCGCTGGATATATTTTTGAATTATCATGGTGAGGTAGACAGGTGCCAAATTTTTTGGCGCTGGCTGCTTACCGAACGTCATGATGATTTAAAAATAATCCAGCGCCCAATTATCACCTAACCTCCGCCGGGTTCCTTGATTCCTTCGGGTGGATTTTCGAGTCCAGCATCTTCATCGCGTAGTTCATCCCGATGTAGAACATGAACTGCGGGCCGCCGTACAGTCTTTTCCATATGGACTTATGCGAAAGCGTCTCACGCCAGAGCCAGAAAACGCCCTCCGAGAGCTGCTCCTCCGTCATCAGGCTGGGCTTAAACACCACGTGCGTGCAGTCGTAATGGTCCCAATTGTGGTCGAATATTCTGCCCTCGGAGATGAGGCGTTCCCTGTATCCCGTGCCGGGGAGCGGCGTCGATATCAGGAAGAACGCGGATTCTATTTTGTTGTCGTCGATGAACTTTCGCGTCCGCTCGAACACGCCCACGTCGTCCCAGTCAAGGCCGAAGATGAAGCTTCCCACGATGCCGATGCCGTGGTCCTTGAGCTTGCCGATGGACTCCGCGTATTTTTCCGGTTTATTGAACCCCTTGCCTATCCGCTTGAGGTTTTCGCCGGAGAGCGATTCGAAGCCTATCGCCAGGCCGACGCAGTTCGACAGCTGCGCGAGCTTTAAAAGCTCCGGGTCGTCCGCGATGGATATCGTCGCGTAGCTCTGCCAGGGGATTTTATATTTCGCCAGCATCGTGAAGAGCTCCTTCGCATATTTCCTGTTGGCGACGATGTTGCTGTCGGCGAAGAATATCATCCCCTTCGGGTATGGCGTGGATAGACGCTTCAGGCCACGGAGCGGCGGCCTGTCGTATAGGAACTGGATTTCCTTCTCGACTTCTTCGACGGGCCGGACGCGGTATTTGCCGCCGTAAAAATTCGTGACGGCGCAGAAGTCGCAGTTGTGCGGGCAGCCGCGCGACGTCTCGACTATCGTTATCGGGAAATACTTGTCGTTTCGTAGCAGCTCCCAGCGTGGGCGCGGGAGGCCGATGAGCGAATGCCAGTAGTCCTTCTTGTAAATCTTTTTCAGCCTGCCGTTTTTGAAGTCCTCTACCGCCTGCGGCCAGAGGTCTTCCGCCTCGCCCACGACGATACAATCCACGTAGGGCTCGACCGCGTCGGGCGACGCGGTGGCGTGCGGGCCTCCGACCACAATCGTCTTGCCCGCAGCCCGAGCCCGCTCGGCCACCTCCAGCATTGATGGTCGCTGAACCAGCATGCCGGACAAGAAGACGACGTCGGCCCAGGCGAGATCGG
>JBEKYB010000238.1:0-3427 GCA_049511435.1 Nitrospirota bacterium
GTTCCGATAGGCACAAGTCCCTCCTGGTAAGCCAGATTAAAAAACACTGCCGCGCGCGAGTAATCGGGTGTATCCCGAAGGACGCGGAACTCGGGATACCGTCGAGACATCTCGGGCTTACGACGGATGTGGCCGGGATACTAACGCCCAGGTTCGTGAGGAAATTAACTGCGGCGGTGGAGGCGCATATCGACCTCGGCATGCTGCTTGATATCGCCTCCCGCGCGGACGTCCCAGATTCCGGGGCAGTGGCAATGGAAAGAGCGCCGCGCAAATCCGGGGCGGGGAAATACGCCGCGCGTCTCGCCGTGGCGATGGACGAGGCGTTCTGTTTCTACTACCGTGAAAATATCGAGCTCCTGGAGTCGTGCGGCATCGAAGCCGTCCCATTCAGTCCGCTCAAGGACGGGGGCCTGCCGGAAGGGGTGAGCGGCATATATATCGGCGGCGGTTACCCGGAGATGTACGCGCGCGGGCTGTCGTTCAACGACTTCGTTAAAAGGGGAATACTAGAGGCCGCTGAGGCGGGTATTCCGGTATATGCCGAATGCGGAGGGCTGATGTACCTCTCGGAAGGCATAACAGACCTGGACGGCGTTTATTACCCCATGGTGGGGCTTATCCCGGCCAGGGCCAGGATGCTCCCTGCCAGGAAGGCGCTCGGGTACCGGGAGGCCGAAGTGATATCCGGCACGATCTTCCCGATGGGCGAAAAGGCGCGCGGACATGAGTTCCATTATTCCGATATAGAAGTCACCGGAAAAAGGATAAGGCATCCTTACCGGGTGAGGAAGGCAGGCGATAAGGCGGGAGTTAAAGAGGGGTTTTGCAGTAAAAATGTCCTGGCGAGCTATGTGCATCTGCATTTCATGTCGAACAGGAAATTCGCAAAATCATTTGCCGAACGGATAAAGCGTGCGCGGGCACTGCGGTAGTCGCGGCGCCCGGGCCGGAAATACAGAAGGAGGGTTATTATGTCATCGCAGGTTGAGCTGGCGGTCAAAGGGATAATCACGGAAGAGATGAAGGCGGTCGCAAAAGCCGAAGGCGTGCCGGAGGAGTTTGTCCGCGATATGACTGCACAGGGGAAGATAGTAATCCCGAACAGCGCGACAAGGAAATCGAGGGTCGTCGGAATAGGCAAGGGCCTGAGAACAAAGGTCAACGCCAGCATCGGGACATCGACCGATATCGCGGACATCTCTCTTGAGATAAAAAAGGCCAGAATGGCCCAGGAATGCGGCGCGGATACGCTTATGGAGCTCTCCGTCGGCGGCGACATACGCAAGGTCAGGCGGGAGGTGCTGGATTCCGTGGAGCTCCCGGTCGGGACGGTCCCTCTCTACCAGGCGTTCGCCAAGGCGATAGAGAAATACGGAACCCCGGTGGACATGCCCGAGGAGATGCTCTTCGACATCATCGAGGAGCAATGTGCCGACGGCGTCTCGTTCATGGCCATCCACTGCGGCATCAACCGTCTCACCATTGAGAGGCTTAGGAAGCAGGGCTACCGGTACGGCGGGCTCGTGTCGAAGGGCGGGGCTTATATGGTCGCATGGATGGTGCACAACAACAAAGAGAACCCGCTGTTCGAGCACTTCGGCAGGGTGGCCGACATCCTGAAGAAATACGACTGCGTCCTTTCGCTCGGCAACGGCTTCAGGGCCGGAGCGATACACGACTCCTCCGACCGCTGTCAGATACAGGAGCTGGTAATCAACTGCGAGCTTGCAGGGGAAGGCCGGAAGATGGGTTGCCAGATGATGGTGGAAGGCCCCGGCCATATCCCGATCGACGAGATAGAGGCGAACGTGCTCCTGGAGAAGCGGATGTCTAACGAGGCCCCTTTTTATGTATTGGGCCCGATAACGACCGATGTCGCGCCCGGGTACGACCACATCACCGCCGCTATAGGCGCATCGCTATCCTCGGCGTACGGCGCGGACTTCATCTGCTATGTCACGCCGTCGGAACATCTGGCGCTGCCCGATGTCGAGGACGTGAAAGAAGGCGTTATGGCCGCCCGGATAGCGGCCTATGTGGGCGACATGATCAAATACAAAAACAGGGAGCGCGACAGGGAGATGAGCCTGGCGAGGCGCGGACTCGACTGGGAGAGGCAGTTCAAGCTCGCCATAACCGGCGACAAGCCGAAAAGCATCCGGGCGTCCCGGATGCCGTCGGAAGAGAACTCATGCACGATGTGCGGCGAGTTCTGCGCCACTAAGATAGTGACGAAGTATTTCGAGGAGGACATTAACGCCGGCGAGAAGCGGGATTTACTTTAATGCTTTGACGGCTCTGGGTTTCCCGGGAGCGGCAGCATGCTGTAATCCAAGTCTACCGTATTCCCCTGCGTGATGGAGAAGCTCACGATGAAGTTCTGGTAGCCGGGCATCCTGAACACCGCGGTATATATACCCGGAGGGAGCGTGAGCGCGCTGAAGTAGCTGGTGTAGTCCCCGGCATGGCCGAAGTACCTGCCGTTAATCCACACCTCTGCCAAGTCGGGCTTGACATCGGTCTCCAGGTATCCATACGGCGGGTAATAGTAGCCGTAATAGCCATAGGGATAATAGTACGGATAACCCCAATCCCATCCCCATCCGGCGCCGACCCCCAAGCCGAATTCTCCCCTAAATCTATCTCCGTGGTCTCCTCTGCCGCCCCAGCCTTCTTCCCCGCCTTCTCTGCCCTCCCCGCCTTGAGCGCCTTCCCTGCCTCCACCGGTTACTCCCCCGGCATGTCCACCGCCGCCGAATCCTCCTCCTCCGCCCCCGCCGCCATGTCCATCCCCGGCAGCAATCAGCAAACTCCCCTCAGGGCTGGAGGTTTGGTTATCGGCCGCCTGGCCGGTGCTGGTCAGGAACAGTAGTGAGAAAAAGAGGCCCGGCAATATTTTCAGCAACTGTTTCATACTAAACCTCGTCAAAAGCCGCCCCTGTCTTAATGCAGAGGCTGGAGATCTGTCACTATCGGTACAAGGCCGCCCGGGTTTACGCTGATTTCCTCGGAGTAGGTCTTGTAGCCTTCCGCGGAGATGTCAACTTTATGCGTGCCTGGATAGACCGTGAGCGAGTCTATGCGGCGCGCGAAGTCCCTAGCCCTGCCATAATATTTGCCGTCGACGTATACAAGCGCGGAATCAGGCTTTACCTGAGTAACTATTTGTCCGTATCGGGCCACGCCCTTTATCTCATGATGGCAGGCCGTGCCGGCGCCGCTAAGCGCCGCCATGACCGCTATCAGAATAAGTATCCTTTTTGCCATTTGCCCGCCTCCGAAGCCTCTGTTTAATGAGCTTATACTTAAAGGTTAACACCGGCTGCAAAGGCCGTCAACCGGATATTAATAACCGGCCTATAAAAGAAAAAGCCCCTTTTCAGGGGCATTATTTTATAATGAACCACTGTCAGATTACCTCCTG